>CAXQNK010000133.1:0-6394 GCA_964225175.1 Candidatus Nitrosopumilus sp.
GTAACGAGGTTTACCTCATACTGGTCTCCGATCACGGCCAGGCGCCATACATCGACAGGTCTGAGGCGTTCATCCTGGAGGACCATATCGACCTGAAAGGTATTCGCACCGTTGGCGAAGGCAGTTACTGCTTTCTCTATTTCTCCGAACAGGAGCGGGAACGCATTTCACTAGTCCAGCAAATCATTCAGGCACGCTGGGCGCAAGGTGACGCAATGCGTCCGAGCGAAACGCCTGCACATTGGCGCATCGGAAGCAATGACCGTTGGCCTGACCTGATCCTGTCGCCCCGTCCCGGGCATGCGGTCGCGCGAACGCGTGAGCGAGCTGAGAGGCTGAGCGCCGGAGCACACGGCTGGAGCCCCGATGATCCGTCGATGCATGGCATCGCGATCGGGATGGGACCGGGATTGCGGGCTGACCATCGGCTGGGCCCATTGGAAAGCGTGGACATATTTCCATTGATTGCCCAGCTTTTGGGTTTAGAGTCCCCCAAGGGGTTGGACAGTCATCCCGAGCGCACGTCAAACGCGCTTAAACCATGAGGCGAATGCAGTTCAGCCCTGCCAATTGAGTTCATCACCTGAGCCCAACAGGCGAACTTTAGGACCATTCAGGACGTCCATGAGCCGACGGTCCTGTCGGGCCAGCAAGTCGCGAAAACGCCTTCGATCCAGGACCCAGGGCACGAGTTTCCGCCCGAGGATCTTTCGGGCATCTCTCAACGCCGCGCGTGCTTGAGCCTCGTTAGCATCCTTGCTGACAAGCAGAACCCTGAGAGAGGCATCCGCGTTGGGGCCTTGTTGCACATACAAGAGCGCGAAATCCAGAGTCTGTTCCAGCCCTGAAAGCATCTCCCGCACCGTATCGGTTACCCCCAGCGTTTTTCGCGCCATGGCGCACAGTTCGGGGAAAATCGGTAAATCCGAATTCGCCTGGTAATGCCTTTGATGGCCGATTTTCCGAGTCACCAACAGCCCCGCCTCGGAAAAACGATTTAATTCCCGCTGCACCGAACCGGTTCCAACCTTTGCCAGGCGAACCACCTCATTGAGATAAAAACTGCGCTCTGGATGCCCAAAAAACAAACCGATCAATTGCCTCTGTGTTCGCGTGAACAAGGCATCCAGCCACTGCTTGCTTTGAGTTAATATACCCATTGTGGGTATTATCATACCTTTTTTGAGTATGTTGAGTCACTTTCCGTGCATGCCGGCTCAATGTGCAATTCTTGTCATCGATGTGTCATAAAACCGGGGTACATTTGGCAATGACGCGTAATTCAAACCTCAGCAGGCTGAAGGCAATATCAGCCTCAGGCCGGGAGAGAGAAAACGCGCAATGCTCTGTTCTCCACACCTTGAATGACCGGCAACCCGTAAAGTTGCCGGTTTTTTTCAGGTACAACGAATGGCGAGCATGGTATGAATTACTCACAAAACCTGGGCACATCAACTGCATGAGCACCTCACATCACGTTGTATTTCTCTGTACGGGCAACGCGTGCCGCTCTCAGATGGCCGAAGGATGGATGCGCCACCTCGCGCCTCCGAATGTGGCGGTGGAATCAGCAGGCATCGAAGCACACGGCAAAAATCCCCGTGCAATCAGGATCATGCTCGATGCTGGGATCGACATTTCAGGTCAGGAATCAACCGTCATCGACAAGGAGATGCTCGAGCGGGCCAGCCTGGTGGTTACCGTGTGCGGGCACGCGGATGAAGCATGTCCCGTTCTGCCTGCCTCGACACCTAAGGTACATTGGCCCCTGGATGATCCCGCCGCCGTGCGGGGCACCGAAACCGAGATCATGGCTGCATTCAAGCAAACGTGCGATGAGGTGGAGCGTCGTGTGCGTGGCTTGCTCACGGAGTTGAGCAAGGACTGATCAGAACTCAGGCCGATAATTCTCAATACCACCCGCGTGCCTGTGAACCGGCACCTTTGAACGGCAAGCGAGCTTTTTCATCCAGTCGTTTGGACGAGACAACACAACGACGGCCCGTTGCGGTTCAGTCGGCACCGAATTGCAATTCGGCGAGGCGTGCGTACAACTCATTTTCACTGATCAGTTGATCATGAGTGCCCGTCGCCACGATGCGGCCATGATCCATCACCACCAGGCGGTCTGCTTTTTTAACCGTGGCCAACCGGTGGGCGATGACCAGCGTGGTGCGGCCCTGCATCAAGCTCTCGAGGGCTTGCTGGACCAGGCGCTCGCTCTCAGCGTCAAGCGAACTCGTTGCTTCATCGAGCAACAGTATGGGGGGATCCTTCAGAATGGCACGAGCAATGGCAATTCTTTGCCTCTGGCCCCCTGATAATCGCATTCCCCGCTCGCCGAGAAAGGTGTCATAGCCCTCAGGCAACTCCCGGATGAAGACATCTGCGGCCGCAGCTTGCGCCGCCTGCTCGACGGCCACGTCATCCGCATCAGGCCTCCCATATCGGATGTTTTCCCGGGCACTTTCACCAAACAAAACGGTTTCCTGGGGCACCAAGCCGATATTTTGGCGCAGGGCGTGAATATCCAGTTGCTTCAGATCCACCCCGCCAATTTCAATGCGGCCCGAGTCCGGATCATAAAAACGCAGCAGCAGCTGAAAGCTGGTGCTTTTGCCTGCACCCGATGGACCCACGATGGCCACGGTCTCGCCTGGCTGCACGGTCAATGAAAAGTCATCCAGCGCACGCACGCCGGGCCGTGAGGGGTAACTGAAACGCAATTGTCGGAATCGAATATCGGCAACCTCAAGGTCTGGAAGTTTCTCCGGACGCTCCGGCGCGCAGATAGACGGCTCAGCCTTCAAAAGTTCAGACAGGCGCTCCATGGCGCCGGCTCCCCGTTGCACCTCTCCCCAGATTTCACTCAGCGCTGCCGCCGATGAACCTACGAAAATCGAGTAGAACAGAAACTGGGCGAGTTGGCCGCCCGTCAGTGAGCCGCCGAGGACAGCCCTTGATCCACCCCAAAGGATCATCGTGATGGCACCAAAAATCAGTATGACGCCCAGCGCAGTTAGCCCGGCGCGCGTTCGTACCCGTCTGATGGCCGCCTTGAAACTGGCAGTCACCGCTTCATCGAATCGTCGCACCTGCAGTTCTTCCAGTGTGAACGCCTGAACCGTCTGGATGGCATTGAGGGTCTCACCCGCGAGACCACTGGTGTCGGCCACGCGGTCCTGTGCAGTGCGTGACTGAGTGCGGATACGCCTGCCCACTAGAATGATGGGGCCGACCACCACTGGCACGCCGAGAAGTATGTAGAACGTCAATTGCACACTGGTGAGGGTCAACATGATCAATCCGCCGATCAGGTTGACCAGTGATCGCAATGCAATGGACAGACTGACCCCGGAGATACTCTGGACGAGAGTGGTGTCCGTGGTGAGGCGCGACAGCACCTCACCTGTGCGCGTGACCTCGAAAAATGTAGGGTCCATTCGAACCACGCGCTGATAGACCGCATTGCGAATATCAGCGACCACGCGCTCGCCAAGCCATGTCACGAGGTAAAAACGCAATGCAGCGAATCCGCCAAAAACAACCGCAGCGGCGAAAAAACCGGAGAAGTATCGGTTGACGGTGTCGACGTCATTGGTCGCAAAACCGTTATCGATCAGGAAGCGCAAGGCTATCGGTAGCGACAGCATGGCGGCGCTTGCCACCAGCAATGCGGCGAGCGCAGCAACCAGGGTGCTTCGATACTGGAAAATAAAAGGCAGCAGTGAGCGCAACGGCCTGAGGGATTTTCCGTGAGGCCGCTCGGAGCCGGCTGCTTCAGTCATTGCAGGCTACCCTGTTCATCCGCTTGTTCTCGCAAGGTTGGAGCCAAAACGCAGCGTTCTCTGAGCCAGCTTAGCCTTACCGGCTCAAGCGGCAGACACTTCGGCTGGCGGAGCTATTGTACGCCTGCGGGAGGGGCATCGGTGAGAAGCCTGTGCAGTTCTTCGATTTTGTCCCGAACGATCGAGGATTGATCACTGCCCAGCCTGAGCAACAGTTTCTGGCCTCCCGAAAGCGACTCGAGCTCAATGTCGGCAAAGATAAAAATCGCCTCGGAGGGTAGGACGACGGGCTCGCCCCCAGGCGTCGGCGTTTGCATCAAGTGCTCCAACACCTCGATTAAACGGTCATTGAACGCCAGATCACCGCGGCCCAGCTCCTGGTAAGCCTCTTGAAAGAGCGGTTCAAGCCCGCGGTAAGCCTGAACAAGCGCCTCAGGATCGATCGCTCCGATGATCCTGATATAAGGCGCGTAGCGCGCGTTGTTGAGCGGGCTGATCAACTGTCCTTCCGGGCCGTCAACGACCAGAAAATTGCCACCGGGGGGGTTCGCAGGCCACAGCACCGGGGGCAACTGCGCCGAAGGCAGGGCGTCTATAGTGGCCACCAGCCGCTGAACAAGGGAAGGGTTCCAGCTCAGCGCTTCGAAAAACTCCTGTCCGGCCTGACCCACCACCCATGATTGCACGATGGGGTCTGAATCACTCAAGGCTGGCAACGGTTCGGGCTCAGGTTGGGTCGACACGACTTCAATTCCATTTTCCCGGACCGCCACCTCTGGCGGGCGGGCGGGTTGCGCCGCCTCTGCAATGGGCTGAGCGGGCGGCACTGCAGCCGAGGGATGATCGACCTCAACCGGTTGGCCAAGATAGACCGCCGCCGCCAACAAAACGACGACGACAACAACTGCGACACCCTTCCTCATCGGACCGACTCCTTTAATAACCCATCGATGTCTTCGACCCGGCAGGGCGGATGAGGTTCACCTCAATGTGTCGCGCAGACTGCCCGAATATAATGTATGTAGCGGCATCCTGACCGCAAGCGAACAGCATGCGTATGCAGTCACTCCAAATCGAGAGCCCTCCCGGCCATGCTCAATCCGGCAGCAAATAGTTTCCCCTGGCTGTGGGCCCCGATCCTTTTGCCGCAGGGCCTATGGGTTCGATCCCACACGCCGCGCCTTGGGGAGGCAGCCGGGCCGATGAAGGGAAGCTCCGGGCAGGGGCTTCCGCTCAAAATGCATGCATTGGGTGATTCCATTATCGCGGGCGTCGGGGTTGGCCAGCGTTCAGATGCCCTGCCGGCATGTCTCGCCGACGCGTTGGGCCGCCGCCTGGGCCGCCAGGTCCACTGGTCTGCGGCGGGTCAGAACGGGGCGCGAGCGAACGACGTGTTGACGGGGGTGAGAGCTTTTGAGGACAGCCGAGCCGAGCTGCTTGTTCTTTCAGTCGGGCTGAATGATGTGACGGGGTTGATGTCTGTCCAGCCCTGGTTGGACGAAATGCGCCAGATCTTTCAATTGTTAAGAACGACTGCGCCCGATGCCCTGATCGTTCACCTCGGCTTGCCTCCGCTGGCGCATTTCCCGGCCTTGCCGCAACCACTGCGGCGGGTACTCGGCGAACGAGCGCAGGCTTTTGATGAAGCTTTGCGACGTGTTATTGCCCAATTGCCGGGCGTGATGCATCTTTGTTTCGATACACCACCGAGGGCCGATCAGTTCGCATCAGACGGCTATCATCCGGGCCCCGCAGCCATCAGGCTGTGGGCCGAATTCCTGGCCGGACCCATTGGCACCGCCCTGACCTCATCTCAGGATTGAGGTAAGCCGGACGTCTCTAGATACCGCGCAAAGCCGTCGCGACCGGCTGACGGACAGCCCGCAGCGCCGGGAAGAGCCCACCCACCAATCCGATCAGGGCGGCATAAAGAATTCCCTGGGCGAGCAACCCCGGATTCACATCAAAGGAAAAACTCATCGACGAAAAACTGGCCCAGTTCAATGTTGAAGCCCGATAACCATCGAATGCGATCCAGGCGAGACCAGCGCCGATCAGTCCGCCCGCCAGCGCCAGCGCCAGCGATTCGCTCAACACGGAGATCAACACCGGCCCGGAGCGAAAACCAAGCGCTCTCAGAGTCGCAATTTCACGCGACCTGGCTGACACTGCCGTGTACATGGTGTTAAGAGCCCCGAACACTGCGCCCAGACCCATGATGACAGCCACAAGAGTACCCAGACCGGTGATCAACTGGTACACGGTTTGCGACTGCTCGAAATAATAATCTTCCTCCCGCACTGACTTTACGTTCAGCCTGGGATCGGCAGACAGGGCGTCCTTGAATTCAGTGAATGTCTCGCGGGAGTTCAGCCTGGCATACACCGACTGGTAAGAGTTTCCGCGCCGGTAGGCCGGCTGCAGGACGGCGGCATCCACCCAGATTTCGGATTCTGCGAGCCCCCCGCCTGCCTCGAATACACCGACGATGGCCCACTGCTTTTGCCCGACCTGGATCGACTGCCCAACCTCCAGCCCCTGGTATTCACGTTGAGCGCCCACCCCAACGATGACCTCATCCAGCCCCCAAGTGAAAAAACGCCCCC
>CAXQNK010000134.1:0-12304 GCA_964225175.1 Candidatus Nitrosopumilus sp.
TATCGGTTGCGGTTCTGGAACGCTACTCTGGCTGATTGGTGAGTACTGTCAACCGGCTGGTTTGGCAGGTGTGGAAATCGATCAGCACCTCGTCGAACAGGCCCAGTCACTGCTCCCCGGACACCAGGAAAACATCGAAACATATGACGGGGTGAACCTGCCAGATTCAGTGAGCCTTTGCGACATCGTCATTCTCAACGACGTATTTCACCATATCCCGGTCACTCAGCAGGCGCCGTTCCTCGGCATGCTGCGACAGAGAATGAAAAGTGGGGCAATGTTGATTTTCAAAGACATTGATGCAGGAAGAAGGGCTCTGGTCTATGTCAATAAGTTACACGACCTCGTGTTTGCGCGTGAATCGGGTAATGAGATTTCAATGACCCAGGCGCAATCGCTGCTGGAACAATCCGGCTTCAGGATTCTCAGCAAAGAGTACTTGAGAATGCTCTGGTATCCGCATTATTCCTTCGTGGCAAAAGCCTGAGCGGCAAATAGGGAGAGAAATGGCCAGACCGGCAATATGTACCTTGGTTCCAGGTGATAAATGGAGTGCACCAAGGCCATGATCAACGGGATGCCGAGCCACCAGTGGCCGTCAACTTCAAAGTTTCTCTTCCCGAGTAATTTTCGCCAGATAACGAAAACCATAAGCGCAATCACCATGCTTTGATCTGCAAACCGGGGCTTGAAAAACAGGAAGAACTTGATCAGCGCATCATTCGCAGTTGTAACTGGATGCGCTGCTATGTATGCATTGCCCAACGCATACCAACTCGCGGAATCATGCGGCGCCAGGCCCTCGTAATTGACATCGGGGTCGGCGGACCACGGGTCCACGTACCCGGCAAGTTGAGCGCTCGGGTTGTGCGCAATGTAATAGACGACACCACCGTTTGTCGTCACGGGAATAAATTCATCAAAGCAGTAATTGTTCCTCAGGACCCAAAGACCGCAAATGACGATTCCCGCCAACAGGTAGGCTGCCAGCATGAACCGCTTTTCACCGCGAATGGCACTCAGGCACAAGCTTATCGCAATCACGATCGCGATCAGGGCCGTTTTGGCCGCTGAAAGTACACTCAGGGATATCAACACACCCGCGGCAAGGCCCGCTGCCAATTGCCCACGAACGGTTTTTACTCGGCGTGCAAACACGGAGATGGTGAGATAGCAGGCCAGCACGAGACAGACACCGACAAAAAGTTCGTATTGGTGATAGCTCGTGAAGTTGAATACATAAACTGTCGCGATGGACAATGCAGAGGCTGCAAGGCCCGCCACGTGTCCCATGGATTGTCGCCCCCACAGGTAAACCACGCCGGCGGAGGTCATCACGCACCAGGAAAGAAAGATCGTGACCACATGAGGGTGATGGGTGAACAGTCGGTAGAGACCGGCGGTGACCTCAACCCATGCCGGTGACCAGTACGCGTGCTGATAAAGACCACAGTGAAATGGCCCGCCCTGAATCGACTTTCCCGCCAGTTCAAAGTAAGTTGGCCCATCATGGGAGCCAAAATAGTAGGGCTCTGAATTCAAGCCGTAAGTCAACAGCCCGAGGAATGAAACCGTAAATAATACGATGAGTTGCATTCCCGGGCGAAGCTGAAGAATCATGTGCCTTTTCAGGGGGTAACCAGCCGAGTGTACGCCCACAGGTAGGAATAACCGACAACGGCACCCCAAACCAGACCCCCAAATACTTCCAGATAGCTATGCCCCGTGGATTCACGTAATTGTCCATGCCCGGTGGAATCCATGAGTTCATTTAGCCGCCGGGCCTGGAGTCCCACCTGCCTTCGCAGCGAAGTGGCGTCAAATATCACCAGCAGCAGCACCGCAACGCCCAAACCCGTCACCGGACTGTTCACCCCCTGGGTCAATGCAACAAGCATGACCGTCGAGGCCACAATGGCCGTGTGGTTTGACGGAAAACCACCTGAACCAATCCTGTCAACAGCATTGGTTCCCGGTCTGACCCAATGAATAGCGAACTTGAGTGAACCGGTTAAAAACCAGGTCATCGGTGGGCAAAGAACATACATCATGTCCATGTCACGTTCTCAGGAGCAACATCGACAGGACAATCCATAACGCCACCGTCACCAGCATGGGCCAATCATGCAACAGTGTGTCGGTCGGAGACTCTCCATTGTCTGCCTCATCCGTGATCAGCATGTACCTGAAGAAACCGAACAGCACTAGGGGAATGGTCAATACCAGTTCTTCCTTACTCGTCAGGACGAACAGGCTGTAAAAAACGATCGAGGCCATCGCAGAGACTTGGACAAACTGTTCAATGACCTTCAGCGAATATTTCTGAAGAACGGGTCGGGTCACTGCGCTCTCCTGGTCTTTCATTTCCCGCAACCTCTTAATCGAGGCCAGGAAAAGGGCCAATGAAAAAACTGTCACGAACATCCACTGTGACAGGGGGACGCCGATTGCCAGCGCCCCTGCATACACGCGGAATGGAAAACCGGACGCGATCGTAAAGATATCCAGCACTGGAATATTTTTCAGATATAGAGAATAAAACACATTGATCAGGATGTATCCAATGATGACCGCAGCGAACGCCCGGTTCCAAAAAACGCTGGAAAATGAAAGCAAAAGAAACAGCACCAAGTAAATCATCGCAACCCGGGGGGTCACCTCTCCCGAGGCCACCGGGCGAATCTTGGATTTCCGGGGGTGGGCCCGGTCAAGCGCCAGATCCGCCAAATCATTGGTGATGTAAACCACCGAGGCAGCGAAAGAAAAAAAACAAAAGGCCAAAATTGAGGCAAAGACTGCCTCAGCTGAACCCGTCAGGCCAGCAAAAACCAGAGGCGCGAATACAAAGCCATTCTTAACCCACTGTTTTGCGCGAATCAACCTAAAAATGGTGCTCAATGGCTCAACTCTCTGATTCCATGGTGTCTACTCGATGCCCCGGCCATTTGATTAACCTTTTTGTTGCCACTGGCCGGGCCTCTCTGGTTGCCTGGTTTACGCCGTGAAAACAGGCCTGCCGAATATCGCTTCGTGAATGAGAACGCTGATCATCAGGATGGCCATTCCCGCCATTATCAGCATGACGTCGCCCTGACCGCCGACCCTGACCGGTTTACGCCAGGCTCCATCTCTGCGATTGATCATCCAGATAGCGGAAATTGCCCAGGTTCCGATTCCCCCGAATAGTATCAAACTTCGGAACTGGCCCGACGCAAGCAGATGCCCAAAGCTGAAAATGGCCACACCTGTCAATTGCGGATGACGAACGAACCTGCGGATGTTGGACCCGACACACGGGGTGGTGATCAACAGAAAGGCAGGGATCATGGAAAGGTTGCAGAGCCAGTTCGCCCAGTGATCCAAATTGATGATCAGTTCACTGGATGAAGACCGCCATCCGCTCACAATCAGCACCCATGGCACCACGCTCAACACGATGAAAATTCTTCGATAGCCGGCTTCACCATATCGACTCACCAGGGATGGTCTGACGTCCATTGGCGCAACTGGAATGGAATGGAAAAGGCACCAGAGAATGACGCCCAAAATCAGGTAGATGTCCTGGTATGTCATTGAAAGAGGCCCATATTGCTAATCTCTCAACTTCCTGATTCACCCTGTATTGGAAGCTTTGCATCACCGGATGTACGAACAAACTGACGAATTCGTTCAACAGGATTCTCCACCAGGTGGTGCAAAAGAAACGCACAGAAGATCGTCAGGATTAAAGTATATGGGAATAACAAGTCAGGTTCTGTCCCACGGTGCTCCAGAAGTCTAGCCACAGGGAAGTGGATCAAATACACGGGGTAAGAATAGTGACCTAGGTATCTGTCAACCGTATTGCGGCCTGAAAATTTAAAAAGAACTGGAATCGATACAAGTGCCAGAACCAGCAACGGGAATGAAATTGCTGTTTCAGATAGCCAGAATACAATGAGTGCGACAAAAAGCATTGCCAGGCTTCGTCGGTTGGATCTGATCGTGCCAAGTACTGTGAAATGACACACAATGCCGCCCAGTGCAAAGTAAATCGCTGGAGCCAATGGGAAGTGGTAGTTCCAGGCGATCCCGCTCAGGCCGACAAGCGTTATGAACACACAATAGGCCAGGCTCAGTAACAGAAACAACCAGGCTCGTCGGGCACCAATGATCATGAATGGCGCGATCGCATAGAAGTAAATCTCAAGCGCCACCGTGAAAATCGGTGGAATAAAAGACTAGCTACTCAGGCTGGATGTATCAGCATTGTAACCAAAAGGAAGCCACGCAAAATTGCCTACCGAATCAAGATCTAGCAGCCACATCCAATCTGAGCCAACAATAAAAATATTGGTAAACCACGTTAATATCCCCAGCTCGATTGGCATCTCTTGTAATGCAGGGTGCCGGTAATCCAGCACGACATACGCTGCAATAACAAACGCCAGAACCACCCAGTATGGGATTACAAGGCGTAGAAACCTGTTCACATAAAACCCACGAAAATTGTTCCGGTAGGCTCCGTTCAGGATCAGGGTCATCAGGAATCCTGAAATCAGGTAAAAGAGAGCCACGGCCTCTGGACCGGTCATGATGAAGAAAAACCCGGTGTGTGCCCCGAGTACAGAAAGAGCCAACGTCAGGCGTATGGTTCCCATGTATTATCTCCACATGTTCTTCCGGACAGTTGATTTTAAGCCGGTGCCATTGTAAGCCCTATTGATAAATGATTATTAAAAGGCAAAACCCTCAGAATCCGGGGCTCGTCGTGCACAACCAGAGGTAATTCATGGCAGGGCCTTGAAGCTGATGGTGGTGATCTACGAGATCTCCCGCCGCTACCTGGCGATCCAAGCGAGCGAATGGGTGACTCTGTTGTTTTTCTCGCTGCAGGCCATCATCACTCCCGGCCCGGTGACCCGGTATCTGCAAAAGGCCTGTTGGCCGGGTTTGTGATTTCTTTGCTCAATCCATTGAGGCTTGCCTATTCGCAAACGTTCAAGATCACGGCGTGTTGCGCCGATGATTTGACCCCACACAACATCCGGGTTCCTATCGGTGCCAAGTCTTTGGTTGTCGCGATCAACGGTCGATCACCAACCGCATCTGTGCAGGATTTTCACGACGAAACGTCAGCATGGTCTCGCGATAAACTCGACGCAACCCCTGCTCCAGCGGAGTGGTGCTCCACCCGTCCGGTCGCAACGAGGGCGAGAAGGTGATGTCGGCATCGTTTCCAGCCGCGCTGGTCAGACAAAAGTTCAGCTGGCGTGCCAACAGTCGTTCCACATGAAGCTTAACTTCAGCAATCGAAGCAGGGCGCGCGGACACCAGGTGGTAAACACCGTTTAAATCGACACCCGGTGAGCCAACCATCGCGCCCATGAATTCAGCGACGTCGTCCACGCAGATATAGTCGCGCAACGTGTGGAGCTTGCGCTCGAGAACTACGGGGGAGCCATAAATTGCGTTCCAGAGCATGTGACTGATCAGACCGGCGCGCCGCCGGTACCGGTGCGGGCCGTAAACCGTGCTTGGCCGATACACGCGAATCCTTGCCGGACCACCGCCAAACATGTCGAAGAGGCGCGCTTCCTGCTCGCATTTCATTTTTCCATACGGTCGGCGCGGGTCCGGGGTGGAGCGTGCATCCGCGAGCACCTGGCCCTCGAATAAACCTCCAGCGGAACTGACATAGTGAAATACGGCCGAATCTGATTGTTCCATGCCATGCAACCAGTCGGTTATCTCATCGAATGCACGTCTTTCGGTATCCAGATCTTCCCAGCTAGATGAAAACCCCCCTGAGCCTGCCGTCCAGATGCAGTGCAATTCTGATGTATTTTCGCCCGCCAGTTGCATCAGGTAAGCGAGTGCCTCGTCGAGGTGATGTCTGAAAGCGCGAGTCTCAGGCCATGGCGATTGCATTTCCACAAAGGGCCTGAAGCACAGTTTCAGCAGCCGCTGCTCAACCGCGCTGCCCAGCAGTCCACGACCAAAAAGCAATGCAATGTTGCCGGGTTGATCATCGTGCGAGGGGAGGTGCAGTATCCGCACCGTCAGTACTCTGTTTGCGTGGCGGGCGTATACATTCCGTAATGTTGCGCTCCCAGGGGCAGTCGCGCCAGCATTGCATCCGCCCTGGACAGCCACTTTGTCCAGGGCGGTACCGCAAAAAAATGACCCCGACTGATGGTGCTGAACCCGGCAGACATCATCAACCGCTGCAACTGCCCTGGCGACAGCAACTCTGCATGGCGGTCGAATTCGCAACGACCCACCACCCAGCGGGTTAGGGGGTTGAAAGGATTGTGTTCGATAATCACCAGTTTGCCCTGGGGGTTTAGCACTCGACCCAGTTCGGCCAGTATGTCCGCCCGCTTCGATTCGGTAATGTGGTGAAAAACGCATACGGCCAGGGCGCAATCGAGGCTGTTTGAGGCCAGGGGAATTTGCTTGCCGTCGAACTGGGCCGTGCGCAGCCCGCGGGTGGCTTTTAAGGACTGTAAGGAAACATCCAGCCCGAACGCGCCAGCACACAAACCGCCGAGGTGTTGAAGGAGCAAGCCGGTGCCACAGCCAAAATCCAACACGCGGGAGCCGGGCGTAGACAGGACATCCCCGAGCAGTGAGTCGATCAGCACGAGCTTCGACGTCAGTGCGTTGTCTACGCTCGCCAGGCCACCGAGAGACCGCGCCAACTCATCGCTATATGTGCTGCTGAAACGGTCGAATTCGGACACTGGCATCCTGCCTTGTCAGGTGGGGTTCGGGTCAAGAATCTTGCGCAGTTCCCGTTCGAGCAGCGCGTCGAGACTGCGGTCCGTGATGAAAAAAGCTGGTTTGCCCTGGTTCTGAAACAGGTTGATCTTGACGATTTCCAATACGAAACCCAGGAGCAGTGATAACACGCCCCCGTAAAGCAGGATGGCGCTCATGAGAGAAGCCCAACCTCGTACCGCGGCGGTGGACGGGTCGGTGAGGTAGCTAATCAGCACGATTGCGCCCAGCAGCGCCGTCAGCAACAGCGATGCCCCGCTGATGAGGACGGCGATTTTGAACAGGTGAAGATCGGAACTCATCAGCAGTCGCTTGGCATGTCCTAACAGCTGGGAAAATGAATATCCGCTGGATTTGTGCTGGTTGAATCTTTGGTCGTCAAGTTTAATGGGCACGGAGTCGATGCGGTCGGTGAACCAGACCATCGCAACGTCGAAATACGTCTGGTGTGAGCAGACACTGGCAGTGGCTCGGGCCACCTGTCCGCGCATGACTCGAAAACTGTTGAACAGCGCCACGAACTGGTTGCCAGAGACCCGTCCGATTATCGACTTGGCCAGGCGCGAACTGCGATCGCGCCAAGAATTGCCGTGAGAACCGCCACGGGCGGCGGCGACGACGATGTCAAGGCGCTCGGTCGCTGCTTTCATCAGCATACCTGGTATTTCGGTCGGTAGGTGTTGAAGGTCTTCGTCCAGGGTAACAACCCAGTCTCCGGAAGTGTGCAGGATGCCGGCCACGGTGGCATTGTGCTGCCCGAAGTTTCGGGATAACGAGACGACGTTCACCCAGTCATGTAAGTCCTTCAGTTCCAGTAATTTCGCCTCGGAATCATCGATCGCGCCGTCGATAACGAATATCGACTCGGCCAAGCGCAATTGATCACACTCTTTTTCCAGCCGTAGCTTTAATTCATTCAGTTGCTCGACCAGCCTGCCCAGGTACTCGGATCCGCTGTAAACCGGTGTCACCGTACTTATTCGGATCAGCTGATCTGTCACTTTGCCTCCACCCTGATGCAGGGCCCAGAGTATTTTCAGGCCCAAGGTTACGAGTTACCTTACTCGATCATTGTCGCCCCTGCATGAGGTGTCCGCAACCAATAACAGCGCTTCGCGGCGCAGGCTTTACCGCAATGCGCCTGCTTTCCCTTATCGCAAGTCGCAGGTTACAGCCTGGCGTAAGAATCTCGGCCAGCGTACAGCCAACGTTCCCTCGCTAAAGGCATCGTGCGCGGCGTCTGCCATGACGAACGTCATTAGGGTGGCAAGCAGACGCTGCCGGTATGGTTCTCTGCGTTGCGCTGGCGGAGATTTTGCCGGGCGAGCTCGCAAAATCCCCCCTGCTTCATCGGTGTGTCGTCGCTGCTTTCTCCGGACTGGGCCTGATGGCTTTACTTGCGCTTTATACTTGATTCAGGCCGTGATGGGCCGCGCTGGTCAGTGACTTCCAGCTACCCACCGCATTCCGGGTTCGTGATTAAGGTGACTGGGGGTGTCAGGCGCGTCAGTTCATTGATTCGCCAAAATTGACCCTTCTCAGGGATTGATGTCCTTGTGGGTGAAACACGCTTGCATTTAATGTCCTGGCTGCAAACCAAGAACGCATATTGCCGGACGAGCGGGATGCGGATTTCTTTTCGATCCACCCAATGCAGGACCCTGCCGATACGAATCATTGATTGGCATGCGGCAAATCCCGAGGTTGCATACGGCAATCAGATGCACGTCTGCACGTTTGCTAAAACCCGCCTCGGCGCGCCGAAATCCTTCCGGTGTTGAATCCCAGCCAATGCATCCGGCCACGATAACGCGCGTGTTCCACTTTCATGCAGCAGTCCGCGACCACGTCCAGGCCGCCATCGACAGCAATATCGATGCCGTCAGGGTCGATGACGCCGTACTGCAGCCACAAACAACTGGCGCTGATCTCGATGGCCGCTGTGGCAACCTCTGGCACTGCGCTCGGATGTCTGAAGACATCGACCGTGTCGATATTTTCAGGTATCGCCTGTAGCGTTGGCCAGGATTTACACCCCAGAATTTCCTCTTCACGGGGGTTTACGGGAAAGATCCGGTAGCCATTGCGCAATAAATATCGGCCGACAAAATTGCTGGCCCTTAATTCATTGCTGCTGAGACCTACAATGGCCACATTGGGTCGACTGAGTGCCTTGCGAATCACTTTCGGATCCTGGTAAGCCGAAAGGTTCATGCGGAATCTCCAATCGCATCGAGTGCCTGCTGCAAATCCCAGACCAGGTCATCTGCGTCTTCAATCCCTATCGACAGGCGTATGGTTCCCGGGCCGATCCCGGCCGCGGCGAGTTCGGGGTCGGTCAGCTGGCGATGCGTGGTCGAAGCCGGATGAATGACCAGGCTCTTGGCATCGCCGACATTGGCGAGATGGGAGAACAGTTCCAGGGCCTCGATGAACTTCCTGCCATCCTCTCTCCCCCCGGGAATTTCAAAACAGAAAACAGCGCTGGCACCTTTGGGCATGTATTGGCCCGCCAACGCGTGATACGGACTGGTGGGTAATCCGGGATAGGACACTGCCCCGACGCGCGGCTCGGCCTCCAGGAATTCAGCCACGCTCAGGGCGTTGGATACATGTCGGTCCATGCGTAACGGCAGGGTCTCGATCCCCTGGGCCAGCATGAAGGCATTAAACGGGCTGATGGCCGCGCCCAGGTCACGCAGCGATTCGGAACGCAATTTCATCAGGAATGCATAGAATCCAAAAGTCTCGTGAAATGCCAGGCCATGGTAGGCGGGCGAAGGTTCGGCCACCACGGGGTAACGCCCATTGGACCAATCGAAATCACCCTTGTCCACAACGATGCCGCCGAGGCTGGTGCCATGTCCCCCAAGGAACTTGGTGGCCGAGTAGACGACGATGTCTGCACCCCAGTTCAGAGGCTGGCACAGGTAGGGCGTGGCAAACGTGTTATCGACCATCAGGGGGCATTGAGCATCATTGGCCACCCGGGCGACGGCTTCGATATCCAGGATATTGCACGCGGGGTTGCCGATGGTCTCGGCGAACAGCAGCTTGGTGTTCTCCCGGATTGCGGCTTTCCATGCATCTATGTCGTCAGGATCAACAAAACTGAAATCCACCGAGAGCTTCCGCAATACATGTTTGAATTGTGTGACGGTGCCGCCGTACAGCGCCGAGGAGGCCACAATGTGATCGCCAGGTTCCAGGAGCGTGAACAGGGCGGCGCTTTGCGCCGCAAGGCCGCTGGCAAAACAGACGGCGCCAATGCCGCCGTCAAGGCTCGCAACCCGTTCCTCGAGAGCGGCCACGGTCGGATTCATGATGCGCGAATAAGTGTTGCCATATTCCTGCAGATTGAAATATGCCGCGGCGGCCTCGGTGTCCTCGAATACATAGGATGTCGTTTGGTAAATCGGCAGTGCTCGTGCACCGGTGGTCGGATCAGGCCGGCTGCCAGCATGCACGGATCGTGTTGAAAAGCCAAATTCCCTGTCTGTCATGTTTGATTCCAAATGTGGTGAATTCCCGCGAATCCGGTACACCTTATCACCCTGAGCGCGAAACTCCATTAGTTGTTCTGCTCTCACGCCCCGCATGCACAGCGACCTTTGGTGGTAACAGACTGCTGACCTGCACATGTTTCAAAAAGGTGACGGGGGCGGGCTGAATGCGTGGCTGGGAATAACGGCAGTCCAGCCTTGCCTGAGGGCCACTATGGCGCGAAGATGGTATGCCTTCAGTGCTCATCAGGGTGACCGAGGTGCAAGGTGGTAAATCTCAGCGCAGTGCCATGATTCGGCGGCGGGCTTTCCTGAAAGCTGCGGGTCTCGTTGCTGCGGGATCCTTCGGTCGGGCATTTGCCGTCAGGCCGCAAGTCAATCATGTGGCGATAGTTGGCGCCGGAATCATCGGAGCATCGATCGCCTATTATCTGTCCCGGCGTGGCTGTGAGGTCACGCTGTTCGACAAGACCGGCCCCGCGGCGCAGGCATCAGGAAATTCATTTGCCTGGCTCAATGCATCATGGTTCGACCGACCAGACGGCTACTATGATCTGCGCAAAAAGTCTTTACACGAGTACCGTTGGTTGGGCACTGAGCTCGATTTCCCTGTTCGCTGGGGCGGCAGCCTGGAGTGGTATCGATCGGCGACGCAACAGCAGGATCTGCACAAGGGCGTGGACCGACTCAGGAGTCGTGGTGAGCCGGTTGCAATGATTGGTGTCAGAGATGCTTCTCGGCTGGAGCCCCGGTTGCGCGCCGTGGGCAATGAATTTGCGTGGTCTCGGGCGGATGGTGCCGTGGATTCTGCGGCATTGACTCATGCGCTTGTGGAGCGAGCGCTCGCACATGGCGCTCGGCTGCTGGCCCCGGCAATGGTGAATGCGATTAATGCCCGGGCCGGTGGCGTAGTCGTGACGACTGATGCAGGTGAACTGGCTGTCGATGCGGTGGTTGTTGCGGCGGGTACGGGTGCGAATGCACTCACGCGGCAGCTCGGTATCGGCGTCAAGCTTCTCGCTCCAGCGACAGCAGGAATCATCGTGACGACACGACCCGTCGAACCGCTACTGAATACGGTGTGCTATGCCGATGATTGCCATTTTCTTCAGCTGCCAGATGGCCGCGTGGTGATCGGAGAAAAAGGCGGGCCGCCGAAGACTGCGGCGCACCGAGCCTATCTCGCGGAGCAACCCAATTTTTACCCTGACGACTCACTGGCGGCTGAGCACGCACGGCGTGTGATTGATGCCGCAGGCACGCACGTGCCTGATCTCGTTGGATTGCAGATTGAGCGTGTCGGTGTTGGATGGCGACCGCTGCCCATCGATGGGCTTCCCATCATAGGCCACATACCGGGTAACCCCCGCATTTATCTCGCCTCCATGCATTCGGGTGTGACGCTGGCACCGATCGTTGGCCGCTCGGTGGCGATGGAAATCCTGGACGGCCTGCGCCTCGAGTCGCTCGCTGATTTTCGCGTGGAGAGGTTCCTTTAGGACGCGGAAACTGGCGCATCTGAAACGAGTGCCTTTCCGTTATCGTCAGCGTTCCAGGTCGATTCAACGATCAATCGCCCGACAGACAGTTCATCCAGCGGCACTCGTGGGTGTCATCCTGTTAAGACAGCGCGGCCTGCATGGCATGAACCGGAGAGCTTGGTCACTCAGGTGGGTGAAATGTGTCGACAACGTTTCGGCGCCTCGCGAACTGCGAATTCATCAAGTGACCACCAATAACATTTCAACGGGTCTTTGTTCGCGGAAATTTCTGACTGCGAGGAGACCCAAGCTCAGTCATTCATGAATAACTGGCATTGGTCTGGGTTGCGGTAACCAAGGTCCAAAATGGAAGGAGTCCTTTTTGCTCGCATGGTGAATGACTGATAGGGCCGCCTCAATGCGAAACGGCCCACTTGAGACCGTTGGCTCTCTTTAAAGATCAGTCAGATCAATGATTCTGGCTTGCTGGGCACCCGTATTCGGGATCGCGTACCGAGTCGCTTATACTGACTGTCGGCGCTGAACAGCAAGGTGCGA
>CAXQNK010000135.1:0-4411 GCA_964225175.1 Candidatus Nitrosopumilus sp.
TCAGACGTGTGCTCTTCCGATCTGTTCGCGATTCAGCCAGCCGCCGTTCTGTTCCTGCGCCGCCATCAGCGACTGGATCAGTGCTGAACGTTTCTGCTCGGGCGGAAACTTGGCCACCCAGTGATCAATGGATTTGAGCGTCTCCTCGCTCAGCAGTACAGCCGTGTCCGTCACCGGTCGACCTCCCCGAATACGATGTCCATGGTGCTGATAATGGCGACCACGTCAGCCAGCATGTGACCTTTCGCCATTTCATCCATCGATGAGAGATGCGCAAATCCCGGAGCACGGAAATGCGCGCGGAAAGGCTTGTTCGCGCCGTCGGAAACGAGGTAGCAGCCGAACTCGCCCTTCGGCGCCTCGACTGCGGCGTAGGTCTCACCCTCCGGCACGCAGTAGCCTTCTGTGAACAGTTTGAAGTGATGAATCAAGGCTTCCATGTCATCCTTCATTTCCTCGCGCGTGGGAGGGATGACCTTGAAATTCTTGGACATCACGTGTCCGGGGTTGGCCTTCAGCCAGTCCACGCACTGCTGGATGATCCTGGCGGACTGCCGCATCTCCTCCACCCGAACCAGGTAGCGGTCGTAACAGTCGCCATTGACACCCACGGGAATATCGAAATCCATTTCGGGGTACATGGCATAAGGATTCTTCTTGCGCAGATCCCACTCGACACCCGAACCGCGCAACATGGGGCCACTGAAGCCCAACTGCAGCGCCCGCTCGGGCGAAACCACGCCGATACCCACATTGCGCTGTTTCCAGATGCGGTTGTTGGTCAGCAGGGTCTCGTAATCGTCAACCTTCGAGGGGAAATCCTTGATGAAGGCTTCGATGAAATCCAGCACCGAACCCTCGCGCCACTCGTTTTTGCGCTTCAGATCTTTGCCCTTGGTCCAGGGAGACTCCTTGTGCACCGGCATGCGCTCCGGCAGGTCCCGGTATACACCACCCGGCCTGTAGTAGCTGGCGTGCATGCGGGCGCCGGTCGTGGCTTCCCACACATCAAAAATGGACTCGCGTTCGCGAAACGCGTACAGGAAGAGCGTCATGGCGCCCAAATCGAGGCCGCAGGCCCCAATCCACAGCAAGTGGTTGGCCAGGCGCGTGACCTCGTCGAACATCGTGCGTATGTACTGCGCGCGAAGCGGAGGCTCAATACCGAGCAGGTTCTCGATCGCCCGCACATATGCGTGCTCATTACACATCATCGACATGTAATCGAGCCGGTCCATGTAACCAATGGTCTGGTTAAACGGCTTGCTCTCCGCCAGCTTTTCGGTCGCCCGATGCAGCAGACCCACGTGAGGGTCGGCCCGAACGACCGTCTCGCCGTCCATCTCAAGCACCAGCCTCAGAACGCCATGAGCGGCCGGGTGCTGAGGACCAAAGTTGATGGTGTAACTGTTGATATCAGCCATGGCTAGTGCCTATTCCGTACTTGCCGCATCGCGGTCGGCGGCCTCTTCCGCCGCCTGATCGATGTCATCAGCCTTATAACGCGAATCATCACGGATGACGCGCGGCACCAGAACGCGCGGTTCGATCTCCACCGGTTCGTAGACCACCCGTCGCTTCTCCTCGTCATACCTGACGGTGACGTTTCCAATCAGGGGAAAATCCTTGCGAAACGGGTGCCCGGTGAATCCGTAATCCGTCAGAATCCGACGCAGGTCGGGATGGCCCTCGAACACGATACCCAGCAAATCGAAAGCCTCGCGCTCATACCAGTTGGCGGAATTCCAGATCTCGACCAGCGAGGGAACCATGGGGAAACCCTCGTCTTCAGCAAAAACCCTGAGCCGCAATCGCCAGTTATGGCGGAACGATAACAGGTGAACAACCACTGCAAACCGCTGTTCGGCAGATTCGGATTCCGGCAATTCCTGCCACCGAAACCTGCCCGGACCCAGCGAATCAATGCCGCGACTGAACCCTTCACGGGTCGCGTCGTCGGTCTCCCACTCATCACGCCCGTAGCCCAGGTAGTCCAGACCACATAAGTCGGTCATCTGTTCAAAAGCGAGCGAGCTGTCGTCACGCAGGATTCGGGCCGTTTCAACCCAGTGCGCGGGCGCGACTTCGAGCGTGAGCAACTGTCCAGGAGGGCCGCTGAGTTTGATGTCCTCGCCCAGTCCGGCCCTCAACGCGGCGGCGAGCGCTGGTGTTCCCATCGGCATAACCCTACCTGGCAATCGTATTGGTGCGGCGAATTTTCTTCTGCAGCTGCAGAATGCCGTAGATCAGGGCCTCCGCCGTCGGAGGGCAACCCGGCACGTAGATATCCACGGGCACGACGCGGTCACAGCCGCGCGTCACCGCGTAGGAATAATGGTAATAGCCGCCGGCATTCGCGCAGGAACCCATCGAGATGACCCACTTGGGCTCCGCCATCTGGTCGTAAACCTTCCGTAATGCCGGCGCCATCTTGTTGCACAGCGTCCCGGCGACGATCATCACGTCCGACTGCCTGGGGCTCGGCCGGTAAATGACGCCAAACCGGTCAAGGTCATATCGGGACGCGCCCGCATGCATCATCTCGACCGCGCAGCACGCCAGGCCGAAGGTCACCGGCCACAATGAGCCGGTCCGCGCCCAGTTGATCAGCGAATCGACAGTGGTTGTAACAACGCCCCGTTCGATCAGCGGATTTTCATCGGCATTGGGCCGCAGAATGTCATCGACCTGGTTGAGTTCTACTACTCCCATTCCAGCGCTCCCCGCTTCCACTCGACGTAGAAGCCAACGACCAGCAGCAACACGAAGATGCTCATGGCGATAAAACCCACCATTCCCAGGCTGTCCAGAGCGACCGCCCATGGCACGAAGAACGCAATTTCGAGATCGAAAATGATGAACAGGATGGCCACCAAGTAGAAGCGCACATCGAATTTCATCCGGCTGTCCTCGAACGCTTCAAACCCGCACTCGTACGGAGACAGCTTTTCTGAATCAGGGCGCCTTGGCCCGAGAATGCCGCCAATCAACACCAGCGCGATGCCATGCCGGCGGAGATGGCAAGAAAAACGAGGATCGGCAGATATTCCGCAAGCATGCTGCGTTCTCTCCAGTTGGCTTCAAAGGCGGCAGAGACCGCCAGTTACATGGTGCCCAAGGCCGGACTCGAACCGGCACGGCTTTCGCCACTACCCCCTCAAGATAGCGTGTCTACCAATTCCACCACTTGGGCTCATTCGACTCCTGCCCGGCAACCGGACCGGATCAACTTCCGTCGTCAGGCTCGGGTTCAGGCTCAATCGGCTCAGGCGCTTCCTGGTCCAGGGTAGGCAGATCACCGGAGGATGGCGCGTCATCCGCAGTATCCAGAACCGGAAGATCCGAACCTTGACCTGTGTCATCCAAAATCGGGGTGTCGGTTACCAGATCAGCAGACGGTTGATCGACCTCGACCGGCGTGGCCACAACGCCCAGGTCGGCCTCCGGCGTTGCCACCTCCCGGGAAACCACAACCGCCATGGTCAGGCTGATCAGGCAGAACAGCGTCGCCAGGATCCAGGTCGTGCGCGACAGAAAAGAACCTGCGCCACGCGAACCAAACACTGTCCCGGACGCACCGCTGCCAAAAGCCGCGCCTGCCGTCGCTCCCGGGCCACGTTGAACGAGGATGAATGCGACCATGGCGATCGCAATCAGCACATGAAAAATGTTAAGAACCTGCATGTGTAATAACTCTCAAATCAGTCGGCACAACGGCAAATGGCCAGGAAATCCTCCACGGTCAGTGAAGCGCCTCCCACCAGACCACCGTCGATGTCGGCCTGGGCAAATAACTCGGTGGCGTTGGAGCCTTTCACGCTGCCACCGTAAAGAATGCGTAGACTACCGGCGATTGTATCATCCAGGGCAGCAAATTTGTTACGAATAAATGCATGAACTGCCTGGGCCTGCTCAGGACTCGCAGTATGGCCCGTGCCGATCGCCCAAACAGGCTCGTAAGCCACAATGGCCTGCTCGAACGCGGACACACCAGAGCGCGCGAGAATCGCGTCGATCTGCCCCGCCACAACCTCTTCGGTCAGGCCCGTTTCACGCTGCTCGATGGTCTCACCAACGCACAACACCGGCACCAAGCCAGCAGACTGAGCCGCTTCGAACCGGCTGGCCACATCCTCATTGCTTTCCCCATAGATGGCGCGCCGCTCAGAGTGTCCGACCAGGACATAGGTGCAACCGAAATCTTTCAACATGGAGCCGGATACTTCGCCGGTATGAGCGCCTTTGGGCTCAGGATTCAGTGTCTGCCCACCCCAGCCCAGGTGCGTTCCCGAAGCCATTGACTGCACGAGTTGCAGATAGGGAAATGGTGGGAACACCACCACGTCTGCGCCTGAATCAGGCCCCGAACCGTTGATAACGCCGCCAAGCAAGGTCTCGACCATCTCGAGTG
>CAXQNK010000136.1:0-6817 GCA_964225175.1 Candidatus Nitrosopumilus sp.
GCCAAGTTGAATGTGCAGGCTGCCTTGATCATGAAGCAGTTCAAAATTCAACTGTTGAATGCCGCAATCCCTTCCTTTCAGACTGCTGCATAACTCGGTGACCAGTCGACGCAAGGGGAACAATAAAGCAGGGCTGCTGGAAACTTCCTCAGTCAGTTGCAGGGTTGAGGAAAAATCGTCAGGGGGGTGCCAGGGGTGACGGGGGTCGGGACGGGTACCAATAAGCCGCTCCAGGTAGTTCACCACGCGCATTCCCTGGCGACGGGCCAGGGCCTTCCGAGGCAGTCGAAGCACTTCACGAATGGAACGACAACCCCTGCTCGCCAATGCCTGTGCTTGCCGGGCATCGAGGTCCAGGCTGCTGACTGGCAGGTGCCCGATCTGCGCGCCGAGACTGTCGGTGGGTGTAATGTCGAGGCCGTGGGTGGCGGCCAGGCGTGCAGCTTCCGGGGTTGGCGCGCTGCCCGTGCGTACATGGTAGCCCAGCGCCCGGAACAGCTGTTGCAGTTCCTGTGCGATCCGGTTGGTAGAACCGAACAGTCGCTGGCTGCGGCTGATTTCCAGGAGAATTTCCGCGGTGGTATGGCACAGGCTTACCTGGCTGCTGTAACGGTAGCAACAGGTCGCCAGGCGCTCCAGCGCTGCCTGTTCGGCCCTGATGTCTCTGGGCACCATGAGGACATCGGCAGCCAGTGCAAGTGCCGCACCAGTGGGCATGTTCGGTGTGATTCCATGTCGTGCGGCGCCCGCAGTGCAATCCAGAACACGTGGTTTTGGGCTGTCACCATCAATCACAGCGACTGGTTGTTGCTGTCCCCGGGATTGTCCGCGGGTACACAGGTCCAGCGCCAGGTGCGGCAACTGGACCGCCAGCCACAGCATGGATTCAGTCTTCAGCATGCCATGTATGCTTCAGTGTGGCCTGGCCTGACTGCGTTTAGTCTTTTGTTTTCTGTGCGGCGGATCAGGCATTGCATGACGGGAAACCGGTGCACCGGGAACCGATGCGGTCATGCTCATGAGCCGGGCAGGTTGGCGCACCAGTATGTCCGAACGGGGATGATGCCCCTGGCATTTGAGTACTCGAATCTGACAGCCATTCGGGTCGGCCTGAACATGCAGACGTAGCGCAGCAGGTGATGGCTGCTCAGCCCTGGTATGGGGCCGGAACAGAAAGGCCAGTTTGTGTCCGCTGCGTGCGGCCAGGTGGAGCCTTCGCAAGCGGGCAAATCCGGGATTATCCGTCCAGCTCAGCAGTGCGCCACCCCGGTAACCCCGCAACGCCTGTTCACAGGCCCAGAGTGATTCCTTGGTGGAGCGGGTGCGAATGATGAGCAAACGCTCCAAGTCCAGGCCGTGTTCAACCAGGGCAGGGGGGTAGGGTATCCAGGGTGGGTCCACCATCATGACCCATTGAGCTTGCTGAGTCAGTTTTGCGAGCGCCGGTAGCAACAGGCTGAGTTCTCCTGAGCCTGGCTTTCCGAGCAGCAGTTCCGTCAGCGCGCCCTGCGGCCATCCACGGCTGGGTAGTTGCTGATCCAGCATGCGATGTCCGCTGGGCAGAGCCGGAATATCCGGGCGCAGGTGGCGCCCTTGCCATACACCTGGCCAGCGTTGCCGGGCGGTTTTGCCCATCAGGTTTCCAGCCGATTGCGAATCACGCCCACGCCCAGGCCTTCTATGATCAACTCCTGCCGCCGCAAATCAATTTCCAACGGGTTGAAGCCAGGATTTTCAGGCAGCAGGCTGACGCGGTGCCCCTGGCGACTGAAGCGCTTTACAGTCACTTCGTCATCGACACGTGCGACAACGATTTGTCCATTCTGCGCCTCGGGGGTGCGATGTACCGCGAGCAGGTCCTGGTCGAGAATACCGGCATCGCGCATGCTCAATCCCTCGACACGCAACAGGTAGTGCGGCCGGGGTCGAAACAGGCCCGGGTCGATTCGGTATTCTTTCTCGATGTGTTGTTCAGCGAGAATGGGTTGGCCTGCCGCAACCCGCCCGACCAGGGGTAATTGCAACTTTTTTCGGGGTGGCAGCGCGCTGATGGACAGGGCGGTCAGCGTAATGCCGCGTGAACGTCCGCGCCCCAGTTGTATCACTCCCTTTTTCTCCAGCGCTCTGAGGTGGCTCTCTGCCGCATTGGGTGAATTGAAGCCAAAGTGCTCTGAGAGCTCCTTGCGTGTCGGCGGGAACCCCTGGCTGTCGATGTGTTGTGAGATGAACAGGAGAATTTCGTTTTGTCTCCTGGTCAGCGGATTGCCCTGCATACGGCGACTCCTCTTCTGGTTACTGTAAATATATACAGTATCATGGGTCATGGGCAAGTCCGCAGTCGAGCGCACGCTGAATCTCCTGTCTTGGCATGCGTGTGTCAAAACTTTCAATTTGCGAGCAAATCGATCAGTATTAGAGGCTTACGGTGATTATTCACTTTTTTTCACTGCTCGAGTTGTGTCAAGAATTTTATGTCAGAAGATCAAACGCCCACAGGCTTGTACCGGCCCCAGGACGCACGTGAGAGCTGCGGTTTTGGTTTGATTGCCCACCTCGAAGGCGAAGCCAGTCATGCGCTGGTTGAAACCGCCTGTCAGGCACTCACCCGAATGACCCATCGGGGCGCAGTCGATGCGGATGGCAAGACCGGAGACGGCTGTGGCGTCTTGATGTCCTTGCCAACCGAATTCTTCCGCGCAGTGGCGGCAGAACAGGGCATGTGGCTGGATCAGCAGTTCGCAGTGGGCATGGTTTTCCTGGGGCAGGATCCGGAGGTTGCGCAACGCTCGCGTGAAATCCTGGAAAAACATGTTCGCAATGAAACCCTGAGTGTGGCGGGATGGCGGGAAGTACCCGTTGACCAATCTGTTCTTGGCACTGTTGCTGCCCAGAGTCTGCCACGGATTGAGCAGGTGTTCATCAATGCGCCCTTCGGCTGGGGTGCGCATGACATCGAGCGCCGTTTGTTCGTGGCCAGGCGATTGGCGTCAGCTGAAAACGCCCGCGCGGAGCAGCCCGATAGCGCCTTTCACGTGGCCACATTATCCAACATGGTCACCGTCTACAAAGGGCTGGTGATGCCGGGCAACCTGTCCCAGTTCTTTCCGGATTTGAGCGATAAGCGCCTGGCCAGTCATATTTGCCTTTTCCACCAGCGTTTCTCAACCAATACCCTGCCCGAATGGAAATACGCACAGCCGTTCCGTTTCCTGGCGCACAACGGTGAAATCAACACCATCGCGGGCAATCGCAGCTGGTCAGAGGCGCGCACGCCCAAATTTGCCACGCCCTTGCTGCCTGATTTGCAAAGCATCCGACCTCTGGTAAACCAGGAAGGTTCGGATTCTTCCTCCCTCGACAAGATGCTGGAATTATTCCTCGCTGGCGGGATGGATGTTTTTCGCGCAATGCGCATCCTTATACCGCCTGCCTGGCAGGCGGAACCGGACATGTCACCTGATCTCAAGGCCTTTTACGAATTCAATTCGCAGCACGTTGAACCTTGGGACGGTCCGGCAGGGATCGTGATGACCAACGGAACGATTGCAGCCTGTAACCTGGATCGCAACGGGCTCCGGCCAGCGCGCTACGTCATCACGGACAACCAATGGGTGACACTGGCCTCGGAGGTGGGTGTCTGGGATTACGAAGAATCCGAGGTCCTGGAGAAGGGCCGCGTGGGCCCGGGTGAGATGTTCGCCATTGATACGAGAAGTGGTAAGTTGTGGCGCTCGCGTGAAATCGATGAAAACCTCAAGGCGCGACGGCCCTATGCGGACTGGCTGACCGAGAATGTGGTCCGAATCCACAACAACGACGAGCAGGAAGCCGCAGCAGCGGAACAGTTTCTGCGCGATGGCAGCCAGATGTTGCCGGTATTCCAGAAACTGTACGGAGTCACTAATGAGGAGCGGGAGCAAGTCATTCGGGTGATGGCGGCGGACTCCGTGGAAGCCACCGGCTCCATGGGCGATGACACGCCTATTGCTGTCATGTCCCGACAGCCGCGCTCCCTGTATGACTACTTCAGGCAGCAATTCGCACAGGTCACTAATCCGCCCATCGACCCATTGCGTGAACAATCCTCCATGTCGCTGGAAACCATATTCGGAAGAGAGCACAACGTATTCCAGGAAACCACGACGCACGCGTACCGCGTTTTGCTGCCGTGGCCAGTGCTCAATATCGTCAAATACAAGCGGCTCCTGGAACTGTCGGATCGCTGGTATCGTAACGAAGTTTTCAAGCTGAACTATGCCCTGGACGGACATCTTGTAGATGCATTGCAGGAATTGACGGACTCGGTGGTCAAGGCCGTAAAGCGCGGCGTGGTGATTGTTGTGCTTACCGATCGCCACCCGGTTCCGGATACCCTGATGATCCATGCGGCCCTTGCCGTGGGAGCCGTGCACCAGCGGCTGATCAAGGAAGGCCTGCGATGCGACTGTAATATTGTGGTGGAAACGGGAACAGCGCGTGATTCGCACCAGTTTGCAGTGTTGCTGGGGGTCGGAGCTACAGCGATTTATCCCTACCTGGCTTTTCAGGTAATCAATGATCTGTACAAGCGGGGGGCGCTGACCGGTGACCTCTTACAGCACCGTAAATTCTATCGGCGAGGCGTTCGAAAAGGTCTTCTGAAAATCCTTTCAAAAATGGGTATTTCCTGCCTCGCCTCCTATCGCGGCGCACAGTTGTTTGAAACGATCGGACTGGCGAAGGAAGTCACGGATTTATGCTTTCCCGGTGCACAGGGCCAACTGGGCGGTGCGGGTTTTTCAGAAATCGAAGCCGACCAGCGCCTGTTACACGCCGAAGCCTGGAGACACGATGTTCCCGTATCCCAGGGCGGTCTCCTCAAATTCGCCTACGGTGGTGAATACCATGCCTATAACCCCGATGTGGTTCTGACGCTTCAGGAGGCGGTTGCGAGCGGGGTGTATGCGGATTATCAAAAATTTGCAGACCGGGTCAATTTTCGGCAGCCGTCAGCCTTGCGGGACCTTTTAAAGCTCCGCTATGCGGATCAGGCACTGGATATTGAACAGGTAGAGCCTGCTGAGAAGATTTTCCCGCGTTTTGACTCAGCCGCCATGTCGATTGGCGCGCTTTCCCCGGAAGCGCATGAGGCGCTCGCAATAGCCATGAACCGCCTGGGTGGAAATTCCAACTCGGGTGAGGGCGGCGAAGACCCGGCCCGGTTCGGCAGCGAGCGAAATTCCAGAATCAAGCAGGTGGCCTCGGGCAGGTTCGGGGTTACGGCGAACTACCTGGTGAATGCAGACATCCTGCAGATCAAGATCGCGCAGGGCGCCAAGCCAGGCGAGGGCGGACAATTGCCCGGCAAAAAGGTCACAGCGCATATCGCGGCCTTGCGTCATTCGGTTCCTGGAGTGACGCTGATCTCACCGCCACCGCATCATGATATCTACTCGATCGAAGACCTGGCGCAATTGATTTTTGATCTCAAGCAGGTCAACCCGGATGCCATGGTGTCCGTAAAGCTTGTCGCTCAGCGAGGCGTCGGTACGATAGCAGCCGGTGTCGCCAAGGCCTATGCGGACTGCATCACGATTGCCGGTCATGATGGCGGCACAGGAGCCAGCCCGCTGACCAGTGTCAAATACGCCGGGTCACCCTGGGAGACCGGCCTGTCGGAAACGCACGAAGCCCTGGTCGCCAATGGTCTTCGCGATCGGATCAGGTTGCAGGTCGACGGAGGGTTGAAGACGGGGCTGGACGTTATCAAAGGAGCGATACTGGGGGCGGACAGTTTCGGCTTTGGCACCGGTCCGATGGTCGCGCTGGGTTGCAAATACCTGCGAATCTGCCACTTGAATAATTGTGCGACCGGTGTCGCCACGCAAGACGAACAATTGCGAAAGGAACATTTTCACGGCTTGCCTGAGCGAGTCATGGCGTACTTCGGGTTCGTTGCAGACGAGGTGCGTGAGCACCTGGCCCGGCTGGGCGTCGACAGTCTGCAGGCCCTTGTGGGTCGCAGTGATTTGCTCGAACCGTTGAATGAGCTTGATCACCCCGCTCTGACAGAGAAGCAGCGCCGACTTGATCTGACGCCGCTTCTCAGAAGTGCGTCTGCGACAGGCGCGGGTCCCTCGGTGTACCAGGGCAGGAGAAATGCGCCACATGACACGGGCGAACTGAATCAGAAAATAGTAGCGGCCTGCTCGAGTGGTGTGGCACAGGGTGCAGGGTCGAGGCATGCTTTTGAAATTCGTAATTTCGATCGCTCGGTGGGCGCAAGTCTCGCCGGAAGCATTGCAAGGGCGTATGGTCGGGAGGGCCTTCCCGGCGCGCCCTTTGAGCTGTCTTTCACCGGTTCGGCGGGACAAAGTTTCGGCGTGTGGTGTAACCACGGAATGCACCTGCAGTTGTTCGGAGATGCAAATGACTACGTGGGTAAGGGTATGTCGGGTGGGCGCCTGGTATTGCGGACTCATCCCGAATCGAGAATCGTCGCTAAACGCAGCGTGATCATGGGCAACACCTGCCTGGACGGGGCTACGGGCGGTGAGTTGTTCGCTGCTGGACAGGCTGGCGAGCGATTCGCGGTCAGAAATTCCGGCGCCACCGCGGTGGTTGAGGGCGTCGGTCATCACGGATGCGAATACATGACTGGCTGGCTGGTATTGATATTAGGCAAGGTTGGATCGAATTTCGCCGCAGGAATGACCGGCGGCCGTGCGGTAGTGCTGGATATGGACGAGCGATTTGAAAAGCGCTGTAATCCGGAAAGTGTCACCGTAAGCGCACTTGATGAATGGGATGATTCTCAGGGCATTGCGCAGATCAAGCG
>CAXQNK010000137.1:0-33620 GCA_964225175.1 Candidatus Nitrosopumilus sp.
GATAGATATTCGATTTCCTGTTGATCATCGGGCGAATCCGCGCGGCGTTGTGTTTCCGGGCTGGGATTGTCCTCGACCGACTCACTGGCAGCTTGCGCCATGCGGGCGCTTGTGTCGCTGGGGGCAGGGGATGAGTCCAACTGGGCGGTGTTGGATGCCGGCGCGCTGGATGCGTTTGCTTCGGGGGAAGCCTGTCCCGTGCCCCCGGCCCGTTGACGCGCGGATTGCGTTCCATCGCTTGTTGCGGGGGGCGAGGGGGCCGAATTGCCGGTCGCTCCGGACTCGCCCAACACCTGTTGGCTGCCTCGACCCGACGAGGCCACCACCGCTGGGTCCTGACGAGTCTGCGCATTCAGATACTCCAGCGCATTCTGCGTGACTCCGGCCTGCCGGATTTCGGTGTCTGCTTCAGGGGATGAGGCGGCAGCACCGGTGGCGTCCGCGGAGAGGGCAGCGCGATCTGCGCCCGTGCTGTCCTGGCTGGCATCGGACCCGTTGCCTGGCGAAGCCTGGTTCGTACCGGGTACTCTGCTGCGCTCGCCCGCGGCGTGAATCTGAGCCTCGCGCGCATGGTAGTTGTCAACCAGTTCAGACCACGCTTCAGCCTCCATATTGCGGAGCTGACGATCGGTCTCGGCCGCTTTGCTGGCGACGTAAGGATAATCCTTGTCTGTTTCCCCGGGTGTCCAACGCTCGCCGTCCACGATAATACTTCGCAATTGATTGCGCAGATGCTTTTGTGATGCCTCGGGAAGATCGCCCATCTTTTCGAGATCAAGCGGTGGTGCCAGGGCCCCGTAGGGTTGACTGGGACGCTGAACCTGATCGTCTCGCAGTTCCATGAAACGGCGGTAATTGTCCTCATTGAGCTCGGTTTCCTGCCCGGTGTTGTCTGTGGCTCCCTCATCGGGTGCCTCATCCTGTGCGCATAAGAGGCCGGACAGGGTGAGAAGAAAAAAGAGCGTCAGCAGGTTCCGGGTTTGGGTCATGATTGGTTCATTCGCGACATCATGGATTAATGGATCTTAGGACACGAAAACCGGTGAAATCGTTCCGGTCACCGTTATCGAGATTGAATCGGGCAGGTAAACGTGCCTCGGCCGTTCCGGTGATCCATGCGCCGCCGCGGGTCATGTGTGATGAGCAGATTCCACGTCCCCACGGGCTCCCATCTGTTGGCGCATCAAGATAGCTTAGATTCATGCAATCGGCCGTCCATTCCGATACATTGCCGATCATGTCGAAAAGTCCGAATCCATTGGGCTCGAGCGTACCCCCGGGCAGCGTCCCGAGAGCCTGTTCGTCAGAGCAGGCTTCGTGGCGCCAGCGAAAGGAGGTTTCCTGCCCTGCGATGTTCGCCTGTGTACACAGTTGCTCGGGCGTGCCGCCCAGCCAATCGCCCGTCTCGCCAGCGCGGGCAGCGTATTCCCACTCGCTCTCGCTCGGCAGCCGGTAGGCCTGGTCAGTGTATTCGCTGATCCAGGCAACGTACGCCTGGGCGTCATCCCAAGAGACCATGATGACCGGGCGGGCTCCGCGTCCCCACCCGTTGTCATTGGGTTGTGCCTTGCAACCGTCGGCCGCGACGCAGGCATCCCATTGCTCGAAAGTCACCTCCATGACCCCGACCGCGAAAGCCTGGGGCAAGGTGACGGTACGGTTGGGTTGTTCGTTTCGGCGCGCCAATGGCGACTCACCCGGCGAGCCCTGTATGAAGCTGCCTGCTGGTACCACCCTCATGACGGGACAAACGGCGCAATCCCGAAAGGCCTTGCCCGGCGAAAGATCGAGATGTTCGAGGGAGATTAGTGCCTCGGCACGGTAGCTGCCCTCGGGGTATGTGTCGAGGTAGGCCTGGAACGCATCGCTGGTGCCGAGTTTTTGTGCCGACTCCCAGGCCCGCTCTTCGAGTTGCTCGCGACGGATTTCATCACGCAAACCACGTGCCTGTGCGACAAACTGGCCAGTCGGCCACTCCGCGAGATATCGCTCCATGCTCGCGACGCTGCGCGCCTCCAGCGCAGCTTGCCATGCCTGTTGGTCCCTTCTCTCGCGTTCCGCGCGTTCCCGGGCCTCACGCGCTGCGGCTTCGTCGATGGCCGCAATTTTTCTCAGCGCTTCCGCCTCGTGCTGACCTCCAGGGAATTCGTTGAGATAGTCGTTGTACGCCTCCCGGGTGTCCTCCTCCGCCATTTGCGCCCAGAGACGTTCATCCAGGATATCGAGCTGAATCTGGGCCTGCTCAAGATACACTGATGACGGAAAATCCTCGATAAAACGACGATAACCCAGCACGGTATCCGCGCTAAGGCTCGCTTGCCAGCGCGCGGTTTCCGCGGGGTCAATCGGTTCGGCCTGCGTAGCGGTCGCGACAGGCTCAGGGAGAGGGTCGCCCGGCTCGGTGTTGGTGAGATATATCGCCGTGGCAGCGACGGCGGCAAGTACGGCGCCAACCAGCATCGGCGCCAGCCATTCGCGAGCCTCCGTGTCGGTGCCCGAAGGGCGGGCGCCTGCCACGCTCCTTCTCCACTCAATACTTTCCATGCCCTCACGCCAGCGTCTTGCATTGCGGGGTCGGTTTTCGGGCTCCAGTTCAAGCCCAAGCTCAAGGGCATCGATGATCGCGCCACGGCTCTCGGAGCGATCCAGGACAGGCATTGGGTCGGTGCTTCCTGTCTGCAGGGCCTGTGCTCGCTCAGGTCCGCTCGGGGCTGCGGCACCGAGCAAGGCGTGCGCACCGATGGCCGCGAGCCGGTAAATGTCAGATGCTTCAGTGGCAGTGCCCTGCGACTTCGCATGTTCCGGCGCCTGGTAAGCGTCCATGGGGGCGCCCTGCGAGGCGTCATCGAGCCAGTAAGCGATGCCCCTGGCATCGATGATAATGTTGTCCGGTGAAACCAGCGGATGTCGGCCCTCCTCGTGGAGCGTGACCAGCCCGCTCATCAGTCCGCTCATCCAACCACTGAGCGTTTCAGCATCGACAGGTTCAGCAAGGGAGAGGCGGGAAGAGAGTAACTGCCCATTCTCGACGGGCAAAACACACCAATCGGTGCCTCGCGCGGAGAAAACCCGCACAGCCGCGAGAATATGGGGGTGTGACAGGCGCGCGGAACGCCTGATGTGCCTTCTGAACCGATCCCGGGCCGCCGCATAGGCCTCCTCTTCGCCCGGCAGCGCGCAGACATCACCAGCCTCGTCTCTTTGCACCCCGGAATCCGGCAGACATTCCCGCAGCAGGACGTGCGTGTTGAGGTCGAGGTCTGTTGCCCGATAAGTGACCGAATCGCTTGTGATGACGAGCACCTGCTCAATTTGCAGGCGCTCTACCTCGTCTCCGGGATGCAGGGTCGTGGTCACGCAGGTGCTCCGTCCTGTTCGTTCCAGGATAAGCTTAACCGGGTCCGGCCCAGTTGGATATCCGTCCCGCTCATGATTCGGAACGTTTCGCCGTCCTGGCAGGCCACGCCGTTCACCCAAGTTCCCTTTCCAGACCCGAGATCAGTAACCAGTACGCCCTGCGGATCGATCTGCAGTCGGATATGGACACGGGCGACATCTGAGTCTTCGAGCACAATGTCACCCAAGGTGCGCCCGATTGTCGCTCCTTCGGCACCCAGACGATGGATGAGCTCAACAATGTCTCCGGAGCCCAGCACTGCGCGGACGATGATGTCCCTCGATATGTGCTGCGTCTCATGATCTGGGACGAGGGGCTGGGTATTTCCTACGCGCTCTTCCCCGGGCTGGTTTCCATCCCGTGACTTTTTCCAGTACCAGGCGAACAGCAGCAATGCGGGGAGCCCGAAGCCGAGGACCACGAAACCGGGGGATGGGGTGGTTGGCCCGTTCGCAGGTGATGCCGCATCAGTCATTGCATCTTCGAGCGAGGGACTTTCCGCCGCCCAGCCACCGGGCTCAAGCGGGTCAACTGCTATCGCCGTGGGCGAAATTGACGGCGTCTTGGGAGGTGCTGCCTGTGTCTGTTCGACTGGAACAGGGTCCGACAGGGCAGGGGATTTCACCGACAGGTCAGGCTGGGTGGGGATCAGCACCTCCGGGTCAAGGATTTGCGGAGAATCGGCTGCAGTCTCCGTGGGTGCCGGTGAAGGGTTTGGCGCACGAGCAGCGCTTCGACAAGGACGCTTTTCGGTGGTGACGCCCAATGCATCGACCGCTTCATGAAGTGCTTCACCCAGCAACAGGAGCGGCAAGGCATCAGGCTGAGCATCACTGGCCTGTGCAATGGTCAGTCCGGCGAGGTGGCCGCAGCGGTTGATCAACAAACCGTCATGCTGGGCCAGCGGGGGTTCGGTGCCGAAGCGCGTGCCGGCGCCGTCTGACCTGATCTGAACGGATTCCACGATGGCGGGTCGGCCTTCGACCAGTTGCTCAGCAGGTGGGAAAGAAAAGAACTGCAGGGTCTCGCCGGGCAGGACCGGGTCTTCACTGAGAAACAGCCCTGGTTGCCCCAGGTCCTCGGCTGCGAGTATGGCAATTCCGAGCTCAGCAGATCGAGAGACCGTGCGGGTTTTGCGGCCGTGCCTTTCGATTTCCAACCCTCCCTCCAGCACAATGATTTGATCACCACGATCAACGAAGTGCGCAGGTATGAGCACCTGGCCACCCGGCCTCAGAACTACGCCGGTTATGGGTTTTGCATGGGTTTCCGACAGCAGTTTAAGTACCAGTATGGCTGGGCCCGGCGGGGCCTGGGCCAGTGGGCGCGGCGTCATGAACAGCTGTCCGGCGAGGCACAGCCCGCCAATGATTACCCAGCGAAATGAACGGCACCCAATCGAGTTCAACGGCTGTAAAGTCGGTTAATCAGGTGGTCGAGGCAATATTGCCCGGAGCGGTTCAGGGTGTGCTCTTCACGGCCCTGTATGAGGTTTTGCAGAAAAACGAGAATGGAGGCCATGATCAGGGCCAGCAAGGTCGTACTGAATGCCACGCCCAGACGTTGAGTCACTTCGTAGAGCATTTCCGGGCTTTCAACGTTTGCCCGATCGCCCGCATAGTTCAGGGCCAACATGATACCGACCACGGTGCCGATGAAGCCCAGCGAGGGAATCAGCCAGGTGATGTAGCGGATAATGTTGTACCGAAGGTCCAGTTCATGCAGGAATAGGTCCAGGCTGGAATTGAGCAGTGCATTGGCCTGCTCCACCGATTGGGTCAGGTTGAAATTCAGAACACATCGTTCGATGAGACGCGGCAGGAAGCACACGCGGCGATAACGGCTGTCACGCACGCGCTGATAGATGGGGGTCATGTCTTCACCCGGACGAAGCACCGTGCTGTCTTTGACGGGCAGATAGTCTCGCCCCAGTTGTTGCTCCTCGATACGTCCTGCGCGCCAGCGAATGGCGAGTTCTCCCAGTCCGGCAAAGAAGGCGAGCCAAAGCACGTTCTGAATGGTGAACGGCCATGATCCGCGGTTGATATCCAGCAGGATGGAAGCCACTGATGCTGGCAGCAGCCGGGCCATCAGAAAGATAAGGACAACGGCCGCAGCGAGGCTGACCAGCAAGGTGATGAAACGGGGCATGCTATTGTTCATGCAAATTCCTCAGGACACGATCTGGCCGGTTTCAGGGTTACGCTTGGGTGAGGCGGTCTGGGATGATCCAGAGGCCCCGGTTTCAGGGTAGGGTTCGGGTGCAGCATCGGGGGCACTCATCAGGCGTGCCCCTTCTTCAAGCTCAAACAGCTGACCCAGCTGCGAGAGGGCAAGTTCAGTTGTGCCCACTCGGATGCGGTCGCCGACACTCAGACAAACCTGCTCCACTTGCACTGTTTGGCCTTGCCGTGACAGCCAAAGCCCTGTTTCTGAGCCACTATCGCTCACCATGATCCGGCCCCCGGTCGACAGGCTCACGAGCGCGTGAACCGGCGCAATGCCGGGCGCGTCAATAACCAGGTCACATTGTCTGTCGCAGCCGATGGACTTTTGCGGCATGGGCAGGGCTCCAAACCTATTCCGGGTGGTCGTTCGAGACGAACGCAAAGTGTAACAAACTGTGGTTCCGTCCATCAGTCATTGCGCCAGGGCCAGGAAGTCGCCCTCGTTAGCGGCAGCCAGTCGCTCCATGAATTCCACGGTGCCCCGGTACTTGAAATAATCCCCGATGGTGACCGAGTGAATTTCTGCCCCACGATTATTGATGAGCGTGATTTCCTGGGCCAGGCTCGCAGGCGGCAGGTTCTGGTTGAACGTCGGGTTGGGCAGGCCGTCACTCAGCAGAACGATGGCGTCTGCCGGTACCCGAAATGCCGTTTCAAAGGCGGCATAAAGCGGCGAACTGCCCGAGAATTCACCGCTCAGGCCAGCAATGAACCGCCTGGCGCGGCTGCGGTTGGCTGGGCTCATCACGGACAGGTTGCCCTCTGCCGGCCAGCGGTAATATTGAACACCTGAGTCCAGTTGCTTAAAACCGAGGATGGCGAACTCGTAGCCTTCGCCGAGGGAATCCAGCGCCCGAATGACCGTGCGTTGCACCAGGGATTCATGTTCGGCGAGGTACTTGTTCATGTCCACGAGGAAGAGAATCCGGGTCGCGTCCGTTTTCAATCCGAGAAACCTGAAAGTGACCCGGTTATTGACCGGCTCTTCAACGACCGGCACTTCTTCGGGTGGTGGAATCCGGCGGGCCTGTCTTAGCTGGGCCAGGATGCTTTGCAATTCGGCATCCAGGATGTCCCGCTCAGCTTGCAACTCCAGCGCCCGCCGGCGCTCCGCAGCCAGATCCGTCTCCACGTCGCTGGCGACTCGGTCTGTTTCTTCCATGAGTGTGGCGCTTTCGGCAGCCAGCGATTCGATATAGGCGAGGTGTCCCTCCAGCCTGACTTCTTTCTGGTAATCCGGCATCAGGATGATCGTGATGATCAAAAACGCACCCATTGCGGAGGCGAACAGGTCGATCGCCGACAGGGAGTACACTCCGCTGGTGCGCAATCGCGACCTCATCGTGACACCCCGACAAAATCCCCGTGATTGAGTCGGGCAAGAGTCTGCATGAACAGGACCAGGTTCCTGTTATGGGTGTAATCGCCAATCGCAACGGCATGGATCTCGGTCTGGCGAAACTGGTTTAGAGATGTAATGTCCCGGATGATGTAACCGGGTGGCGTGTTGGGTTCGCCGTCACTCATCAGGATGATGGCGCTTGCCGGGTAGTCGAGTGCGGCTTGCAACGCATAATGAGTTGGTGTGGTTCCGGCAAATTTCCTGGACAGGGAGCGTGCATATTCCCGTGCGGTTTTCAGATTCTCCGCGCTCGCCTTCAGCATGCTGCCATCACCGGGAAACCGCCACAGGACGGGCATCGGATTTCCGTGGAATCCGACAAAAGCAAATTCATTCCGCTCATCCAGGGGCTCCAGGATGTCGAGAATGGAGCGCAACATCAGGTCTGAAAAATTCATCATGCTGCCGGACATGTCGATGAGGATGACGAAGGAGCGCGCTTCGGTCGCCAGCCCAAGGATTGAGAACTCGACACCATCGCTGACGCTCAGTATGCGGGGTTCGGGGTCAAGTTGACGAAGCGGATCAGGCCAGTCCACGCGAATTTCCGCCAGTTGCTCTTTGCCGCGCGTCAGTCGCTGTCCCAGATCCTCGATGATTTCAGCGGTGGTTTGGTTGGCCTCGCTGAGCCGGGATAATTCTGCTTGCATCTGGTCTGCACTGAGTCGCGAACGATCAACCTCACCTAAGGCCATCCGTCGCAGATTCATAATCGCCTCGGAGCGCGAATAGGCCTCGTCCCGGCCCGCATTCTGGTAATAGGGGAACAGCAGCATGACCAGCAAAATGAAAGCGCCCAGCGCCGATGCGAACAGATCGATGGCGGAGGTTGAGAATACGGCAGTGTCTCGTTCAGGTATTTTCACAATTACGAATCAATGACTCAGAGCGATTGACAGCCGCGTCCCGGGCCGAGTTCAATGCCCATGGTGTCTCCCTTGATACGGCCCCGTTTCGCGTGGCATTGTACCCATTCCCGGCGCTGCAAGCCCATAATAAGCGAGATGAAGAACCGCCTCTTGAAACCTTACGGCCATTATCTGCTCCCCGTGATGGTCATGACCCTGGCTCTGCTGTGCCCTCGGGTGCATGCACAACCCCTGGCCGTGCTGGAGCAGGAGTATTTTGTACGTCAGAATGCGGATCAGCCTCTGGTGATCCGAATCACCCCTTTCGAGGGGGCATTTACTGCACACATCAGCGACAAAGAAGGCCGGATGATTCACGAGGCGAGCCTGCAGGGCAATCGGAATTTCCCGGTATTCATCTTCATTGACGCCCACGAAAAATCACGTCAGCTCGATATTCGAATCAAGGCGCCATGGCGCACGCGGGCCACCCAATTTGATCTTGAATACAATCGCCTGGACGTGCGCGATGACCTCAGCACGCGCCTGTCCCTCGCCTATCAGTCCCTGTCTCTCGGGCAAGCCTTGCTGACGTCGAGAACAGCGGCCAATTGGTCCGTACGCGTCAATCTGTTATTGCAGGCGGCCCGAGCATTCGGCGGTTTGGGTATGGAGGAAATGCGGCTGTGGTCTCAACTCAGCGCTGCCTACCTGGCACACCACGAACTGGCAGACACGGCCATGGCTCAAGATCTCGTGTCTGAAGTCATCGCTGTCAGTCGGCGTTCGGGGCGTGCCCGGATGGAGTTGGCATCTTTGACCCTGCAGGCAGATATCCTGCTCGCGCAGCCTGGTGAATTTGCTGCTGCAACCGAGGCCCTGCAGGATGTGGAGCGCCTGGCCGGTGTGCTCGGCGCTGTCTACGAGCGCGCGTTCGCCCGGTTTTTGCTGGGTACGGCCATGGCGGAACAGGAGCGCAACGAGGAGGCGCTGGTTCAGTACGAATCGGCCTTGCAGATCGCTGAGCAGCGCGGCGCGAGCGAACTGGTCACCGACATTCGGCAGCAGATGGTCGAAATGCATGAACGCCTGGGCGACCTGGTGAGCAAGGAGGCCGCTCTGGATAGCGTGGTCAGTGAGTTGAGTGTCAGTAGCGCCCAGGATGAATTGGTACGGAATCTGCTTCAGCAAGGAGCGCTTTACCTTGAACTGTCCCGCTACCCAAGTGCCATCGAGGCGTTGCGCAACGCCCTCACGGTCGATGCGGGAAGCCTGATCGAGGCGCAGGCGTCAATCATGTTGGGGGAGGCGCTATACGCCACAGGCCGATTCGATGACGCGCAGACAGTGCTGGAGGCTGGGTTAGCCGGTACAGAGCCTGGCCGCTTCCGTCGTCCCAATCCACTGCTGCCGCTGGAGCAAGGCTTACGCCTGCTCGCCAATACACTTCGTGCCCAGGGAGAGTTGAAGGCAGTCCGGTCGGTTCGTTCGGCTCAGTTGGCTTACGTTGACAAGCCCAGCCAGCGAGGGCTCTGGTACTTTGAAGCCGTGCTCGACAGTCTGGCCAGGGGGGAGTCCGGCGCAGCATGGCGGTACAGGTCCGAGGCGATGCCCATTTGGGCCGAGGCCCGACAGGATGGGCTCTCTGCCCTGGCGCACCTGCATTTGTGTGCCGGTGCGCCCTCCGGTCGAGAGGCTGAGTGCGCGCAGGGGGCATTGTCCCAAAGTCATGCGCGCGTTAGCGAATTCATGTCTCCAGCGGACCAGGCGTCAGCGGGGCTGGCGTGGGCTCGAAACCTACGCCGATTGGGGCTGGAGCGCGAGGCGGGGATGGTGCTGAACCAGACGCTCAGGCTCGTTCACTTTTACCACACCCGGTTGCGTGGTGCCCTGGGTGCCTGGTACTGGACTAAACGCTCTGAGTTATTCACCCAGGCGCTGTCTGGCACCGGGAGTTCCAATGCGGCTGAGCTGTTTGCAGTGCTCGTGAGGATTCATGCCATAGAACGCACGGCGCCGAGTCCTGAAAACCTGGATCAATTACGTGGCGTGTTGGCTAGAGAGGGTGGCGCTCATGCCTCTGTGCTTGCTGCGCGCAACGCTTTCGAACAGGAGCAGGCCCGCTATACAGAAATGGGGATCAGGCAGGCATTATCTGGCCTCGCGTCGGATTCGGCAGTCGTGGCGATGGTCCATGACGATGGACTGATGCGTGCCTGGATCGCCCGAAACAATGGCGTAATTACCAAGAGCTGGCCTGTGCAAGAACGGACGATACAAACACTTGAAGCTCTGCGCGGGGAAGCCTTTGGAAGCCGCAGCGAGGCGCGCAACAGGGCTGGCGAAGCGCTGTTGGGACCCATCGCTGATGCGCTTCCGGAAAAGGTGCTCTGGTACCCGATGGGCCCCCTCCTGGGGTTGGTGCCCGGCTCGTTGAGCATACAAGGCGCGCCCGAGTCTGGTCGCTGGCGCCTGGATGTCGTCCCCGACTTTCCCAATGTGGGCGCAATGGGTCGGGAACTGGCTGAAAAGGTTTTTGTTGCCGCGAACCCCGTGGACTGGTCATCCGATTATTTGCAGGCCATGCCGCTCGACCGGGAGACCGGCGCGGTCATCGAACACTTTGTTGGGCCAGGGCTCCACATCGTGCAGGGCAGCGCACTGTTGGAGGATGAATTTGCCGACATTCGCTTTGCTGAGGCCGAGCTGATTCATCTCTCGGTACCCGCAAGGATTGATCTCGAGGATGAAGAGGCGTCTTACCTCGAGTTGTCGGAGCCTGGCAGAGCACAGGGCAGGGCGCGTTTGAGGCCTTCGGAAATCCGCGAGTTGCAGATCAATAATGCCGTGATCGTATTATCCCAGGCCAGTTGGCGCGGCCACCCTCGTTGGGATTTCGCCGCCCGTGTGCCCCTTGTAGATGATTTGCTGGACGCAGGGGGGTCTGTTGTCATCGTGCCCGCTGCGCCGCTGGGCGCGCAGGCGGCCGCGGAATTTGCATCCACGGTCTATTCACAATGGGCAGAGCAGGGTTTGGCCAACGCCGTGCAACTCGCAGCCCGGGCGTCTCCCGTTCCTCTCCAGGTGTACCTCCGCTGAGCATTCAGCGCACCTTGATGCGGTCTCCGTCTCCGCTGAGGTCAACGGACATCAATTGACCCTCAGACTGGGCCACCACCATGCAGACGGTGGCATCCCCGGTGACGTTGCAGGTGGTTCGCAGCATATCAAGGATGCGGTCGACACCCAGAATCAGGGCGATGCCCTGCGCCGGCACATTAACAGCTTCGAGAATGACCACGAGCATGATGATGCCAGCACCAGGCACGGCAGGTGTACCGATCGATGCAAGGACCGCGGTCAGGATAATGGTGAGTTGTTGTGCGACTGAGAGGTCCATACCCAGCGTTTGCGCGATAAACACCGCGGCCACCGCCTGATACAGCGCTGTTCCGTCCATATTGATCGTCGCGCCGAGTGGGAGTACAAAGGAAGACATTTCTTCCGAGGCACCGAGTTTTTCCTCGCACCGCTCCATGGTCACGGGCAGCGTCGCGCCGCTCGAGCTGGTGGAAAACGCCACCAGCTGCGCTGGCGCAATACCGCTGTAGAAGTGCTTGAAGCTGAGGGGTGTCCAGAAACGAAGCAGTGTGCCGTAGGTCAGACCGACATGTAGCAGCAAGCCCATGATGACCGTCAGCATGTAAAAGCCCAGCGCCCCTATTAACTGCAGAACCTGTCCGGGATGATCGCCCGTTACAGAGGTGATCGTTCCAGCCAGCAGTGCGAATACGCCAATGGGCGCCATCACCATGATGAGATCGACCAGGCGGATTACGACGTTGGACAAACTGTCAAAGACATCAAGCAAAGGCCTGGATTTGTTGTCGGGCAGTTGAATCAGGCCGATGCCGAACAGGATAGCTACAAAGACCACTTGCAGCATGTTGCGGTTGTTTGATGCGGAATCGAAAAAATTGGTGGGCACGATGTCTACAATCATTTGCAGCGGTCCGCGTTCCCGCATGAGATTTGCCGCGTTGTCGCCCGTCTCAGCGGCGGTGCCGTATTCGGCCTGCAGAGTGGCCCGGGTCGCCTCCGGCACGCTATGTCCCGGTTTGATGAGATTGACCAGCGCCAGCCCGATCGTGACCGAAATGACGGTGGTCATGACGTAGATGCCAATGGTTTTTCCGCCAATGCGCGAGAGACGACTCAGGTCGCGCAGTGACGCAACGCCGGTGATCAGGGAGCCGAGCACCAGGGGTATGGCGATCAACTTCAGAAGGTTAAGGAAAATGGTGCCCCAGGGCGCAATCCAGTCCGCCGTGAATTTGCCCCAGCCGGCCGTTGCGGCAATCACGCCGTAAATCAGGCCTGCGATCAGGCCAATAATAATTTTCCAGTGAAGTTTCTTGTACCAGGGCATGTGGAATCCTGTTGCGGTTTTTCGGGCAGGAAGCCAAGTTAACAAAATACAAGGCCGGTGACGAGGACATGCTGACTGCGCGGGTGGTGAACTGATACCCTGAGAGCGGTCCATACGATACCTGCCGCCGACGTAATGAACCCGAAACTGTTGGTCATTGTTCTCGTTGCTCTGCTGGTGATCCTGGCGGAGCGCTGGGTTGGCTCAGCGCGCGTTCACCCCCCCGGCATCCTGGTGCCTGAAGCACCGACCCAGCAGCCCGCGGGTCATTCCGTGTTCGGTTTCAATGACCACGTGCTGACCCGCAGGGCAAAGATATCGCTGCGTGCCCGGGTGTTGTCTACTGAGCGATACTGGCTCGATCGGGGGTCCCGCCTCTCGCCGGTTGATCTTGCGCTGGGCTGGGGCGCCATGTCTGACCAGGCTGTGCTGGAGAGGATTTCCGTGACGCAGGGCGGCCGCTGGTACTTTACCCGCTACGAATTGCCTGCGCCCGTGTCGGATCAGGACATCATTCTGAACAGCAGCAACATGCACATGATCCCGTCTCGTCCATACGTGGAGAAGAAACTGAAGAAACTGCGGCGCGGCGACCTGGTCGAGTTGCACGGTTACCTGGTCGACGTCGATCACGCATCTGGCTGGCATTGGCGCACGTCCCTGAGTCGCTCAGACACAGGGAACGGTTCATGCGAGATTTTCTACGTGGAGGAGATTCGAGTCAGCGACCGATTCTGATTGCCCCGTTTACGATTTACGCATCAGGAAGCGATGATATCGGTGAGTGCGCTGACGAAATAGTCCATATTCCCTGCGTTAAAAGAGGCGATGTTGATGCGCGAGGACGAGACGGTGTAGATCGAGTACTCGTCACTCAGACGCTGAACCTGCTCCGGGCTTAAACCCAGGAACGAGAACATGCCCGACTGCCTGGCCAGGAAAGAGAAGTCGCGACCCGCGGACGCCGCGTTCAGTTTGACCGCGAGGTCACGCCGAAGTTGGTTGATGCGCTCGCGCATCTCCCGGACTTCACCGCGCCACATGGCAGAGAGCTCATCGGAATTCAGGATAATGTCGATGACGGCCGGGCCATGGGCGGGGGGCATTGAATAATTTTTGCGCGACAGGTTGTTGACCACGCTAATGACATCACTGGTCTTGTGTGCTGATTCGGTCATTACGCTGATCGCGCCAACACGCTCACGGTACATGGCGAAATTCTTGGAGCAGGAACTGGCGACAATCAGTTCAGGGCAGCGTTCTGCCAGCAGCCGAACCAGCAGGGTGTCTTCCTCGATGCCCGTTTCAAAGCCCATGTAGGCGATGTCCACCAGGGGTGTGCAGCCTCTCTCGGCCACCCGGTTAGCAATGTCCTCCCATTGGGCGGGTGTCGGACTCACTCCGGAGGGGTTATGGCAGCAGGCATGAAACAGCACGACGTCCCGTTCGTTGACCTCCTCCAGACTTGACATCATGGCCTCGAAGCGCAACTCGCTGCACTCGGCATCGAAGTAGGGATACTCCCGCATACTGAGGCCCGCGGCAGGAAATATGGCCAGGTGATTGGCCCAGGTCGGTTGACTGGCCCACACCGTGCTGCCGGGTCGGGCAGCCTGGATAAGATCAGCTGCGAGCCGTAACGCGCCGGTTCCTCCCGGTGTCTGAATGGTGCGCACCCGGCCAGCTTCCAGCACAGGGTGATTTGCCCCGAACAAGAGTTCGCTCATCGCCTGGTTAAATCCGGGAACACCCGCGGGTCCAAGGTAGGTCTTGGTGATTTGGGTATCCAACAGAAGCTGTTCTGCCTTGAGCACGCTTGGCAGGATGGGCGTATCTCCCTGGGCATCGCGGTAGACCCCGACCCCCAGGTCGATTTTTTCCGGGTTGTCGTCCGCTTCGAAAGCGGCGATGACGCCCAGGATAGGATCCGGAGGTAAAGAATTAAGAGTGTTTAATAAGTTCATGAAAGTTCTCTTCTTTTATATATTCAACCCCAAAGCCGCGGATCAATATGGGTGACTTCGCCCGCGTTGTACTCGAGTCCATGGGGGTGATCAAAGCGGAGCAACAGAGGCCCGTCAATGTCCACAAAGTCACACAGTTGGGCAATGACAAACGCAGGTGCCATACCGAGCGATGTGCCCACCATGTTACCGACCATCAGCTTGCAGCCCAGGGCGCGCGCTGCATGAGCAAGTTCCAGTGCCTCGGTGAGGCCCCCGGTTTTATCCAGCTTGATGTTGATCATGCCATAGCGACGCGCGACCGCGGCAAGATCTTCGCGGTCCTGGCAGGACTCGTCAGCAGCCAGCAGCACCGGGGATTCGAAGTCTTCGAGGGCCTCATCAGCGCCGCGCGGCAGAGGTTGTTCGATCATCTCCAGTCCGAGTGACTGACACTCGGAAAGGACGTCCTTGAGCAGCGAGAAATCCCAGCCCTGGTTGGCATCCACGACCAGTTGCGCATCGGGTCGGGCGCTGCGAATGGCTTGCAGCCGATCGAGGGGGCGATCGGCGTCGAGCTTTATTTTGAGTACGGGCGAGTCGGTCGCTGCCGCGGCTTTTGCGGCCATGGCCTCTGGAGTTGATTCCAGTCCGATGGTGAAGACGGTGGTTACAGGGTGAGGTGTGATCTCCGTCAAGGCCCATATGCTGCGACCACTGAGCTTGCACTCGAGGTCCCAAAGTGCGCAGTCCAGCGCGTTCCGGGCACCGCCAGCGGGTAAAAGTTTCTGTAACTCAAGACGGTCGCAACCGTTCTCGAGTTGGCATGCAACCGACTCAACAGCGGCCAGCATCGTCTCGGGACTTTCACCGAGATAATGAACACCCTGTGCTTCTCCGCGCCCGACCTTGCCGTTGGCTTCCAGTTGCACGGCAAGCGTCGGTGAGCTGTCCCAGGCCTCACCCGCAATACGAAAAGTTTGCCTGAGTTTCCAATCTTCGATGCAGGCGCTGAGCTTCATTGGCGTGGCTCGGGGAATTCTTTGAGCAGTCGGTCTACGATTGCCTCAGCGCCATCCCGCATCACGTCCACGCAGGGAAGCCCGGTTCTCTCCGCGGTCTCGGCGAGGTATCGGGACCGTTCGGTTTCCTCGAGTCCGGAGCAGTTCATGCTTACGCCAACGCAGCGTATGCCCCTGTTAACGCGTTTGCCGAGTTCGATATGCAACGCAATACAGGCTTCCAGGGTGGGCGTTTCAAAAGCTTCCCAGCCTGACAGCTTTGTCCGAGCCGGCTCATGAGCGACCACAAATGCATCCGGTTGAGCGCCGTGCAGCAGGCTCAGGCTGATGCCTGAATAGGCTGGGTGAAACAGGCTGCCCTGGCCTTCGATGACATCCCAGTGATTTTCCGCACGAGCCGGGGTGAGGTGTTCGACCGCACCCGCCGCGAAATCTGCAATGACGGCATCCAGCGGGATGCCTTCACCAGAAATCATGATCCCGGTCTGCCCGGTAGCGCGAAAAGTGGTGTCGAACCCTGCGGCGCGCATGGCGCGATGCAGGGCGAGTGCGGTGTACTTTTTTCCCACCGCGCAATCGGTGCCAACGCACAGCAGGCGCCGGCCTGACCTTCGCAGTCCGGTCGCTATCGGCAATTGAGCTGGCGGTACGCGGACATCTACCAGCCGGACGCCGCTCTTTTGGGCGGCTGCGAGCAGCTCCTCGTTATCGATCAGCCGCTGGTGAAGGCCGCTCACCACGTCGAGGCCGAGCTCCGCCGCCTGAGCCAGCACCTGCCACCAATGGTCCGGAATCTGACCGCCAGCGGGTGCGACCCCCACGACGAGGCTTGCCGCTCCAGCGGCAACGGCGGCCTCCAGCGTCAGTTCAGGGACACCAAGGTCTGTGCCGCAGCCAGGCAAACGGAACTGTCCGATGACCCGCTCCGGGCACCAGTGGACCAGCCCGAAGCCGGTTTTCGCATAGGTGGGGTCCGGCACGTCCCCAATCAGAACCAGGTAGGGCGCCCTGATGTCCAGGCGAGTCAACATGGACCCTTCGTTCATGTGCAAGGGCCCCTGCGTGGCGGGTGCATGCGGGCGTGCCTGGATAGCATCGGATCAGCTGTCCGCCTGTAATACCCGCCTGAGCGGTTCCAGCGGTTGCTGATAGCGACGCCAAGAGCCCACTCCATGAGTATGCAACGGCTGCCGAACCTGTCCGGCGGCAGGAGTTTGCAGAACCCGGTCGGTGGTGTGAAACTCAATACAGTTCGCATCGTATGGCATTCCGCAGAATTCGAGCAGGCGGCGTATCTCACTCTCGGGTTCTGCGACCAGGGTTTCATAATGCAAATCGTATATTTTACCGGGAATGACCTCTTGCCAGTGGGACATGAGTTCTTCGTACAACAGGTAAAAATGACCCAAATTACGCAGGTCATGGGCGTAGCTGTGGGCCTCGGCCAGGACCTGCTTGAAGATCGACAAGCCGTTGTCCATGGGGTCTCGCCGGCAATGCACAATTCTGACATCGGGGAACAAGGCCGCCGCCAGGCCGAGTTGCAGGAAATTCATCGGCGTGGTGTCGACCATGCGTTGGGCGGCACCCACCCTGCGTTCCAGTTCTGACAGCAATGTTTCAGCTTCTTTTCTGAACGCTTTGGCCGGCAGTGTGTCCAGGCCCTCTGGATAAGGTGTGCGCAACTGCTTTTCCAGGCGGCTCGCCGCCACACCAAGCAGGCCCGTTTCGCCGGCGCCCTCGATTTTTGCATGACTGGCAAGAATCTGTTCGGCCAGCGTCGTTCCGGAACGCGGCATACCGACCACGAAAACCGGACGTTCATCCGGCACGCCACCGGCTTGTAGCTGGGCAATGCGTTCACTTGAAAAGAAATTTCGTAACCGGGAGAAACTCTTGACAGCGGATTCAAGGCTGAAAGTCTGTTCGATTGCCTTGAGACGGTGGCCTTCCTGCCATGCCGCGAATGCGTCATCATGCTCGCCTACTGACTCGAGTGCATAACCCAATGCGAAAGACAACATGGCTTGGGTTGCCTCGGGAACATCCGTGGCGTTGTGTAATGCCCGAAGTGCATTGATTTCATCCGGCGTGGATTGCCTTCCGTGCAGACGAGCGAGCTGGAAATGTGCATCGACGAAGGAGGGCGCTGTTCGAATGGTGTCGAGATAGGCTTGTTCAGCCTCGCCAAGGTGCCCGCTTTGCTCAAGCACCAGGCCGAGGTTAAGTCGCGCTTGTGCATGCATCGGGTCCAGTTTGAGTGCTTCGATCAGGTGTGATATCGCGGATTTCGCACGGCGACTCCGATTGAGCATCGCGCCAAGGTCATTATGCAGGTTTGAAGATTTCGGGTGCTTTTCAAGTGCTTTTCTCAGAACCTCTTCCGCCTCCTTGTCTCGACGCTGACTGGCCAGGGCTTCAGCGAGGCCCCCGCTGGCGCGGGGATCGGCATCGGAGATTTCAAGTGCCCGACGGAAGAGTTTTTCCGCCTGTTCGAGATCTTGTCTTGTGAGTTCGAGGAATCCGAGACTGGACAGTGCCTTGGCATGGTCGGGCTTTTTTTCCAGCAGGGTGTGCAGTAGCGCGTGGGCTTCGGCCGGTCGGCCCAACATTCGTTTCGCATGGGCGAGGTTGAACAGGGCATCAAAATTATCCGGCTGCAATTGGTAGGCTTTGTTAAAACTCTGGCAGGCGCGCTCAAGCTGGCCCAATTCAGTGCGTGCCTGACCCATGTTGAAATGTGACTGCGCGTTTTCAGGCTGGGCGATCAAGGCCGTTTCGATGTGGGTCACAGCGTCAGCAGCTTGGCCCGATTGCAACCACAGCAAGCCCAGCAAATTGTTGGCGTCCGGATGACCGGGATCAATCTCCAAAGCGCGGCGGTAGAGGCGCCGGGCTTTTCTGAGTTCGCCCTCGCGGTGATGGCTCCACGCTGCCCGAAGCAGGTCGTGAATGCGTTCTTCTTTGGGGGCTCGCTCTTCGGTCATGGCGTGCTCTCTAATATCCAATGGAGGCGAATTTTAACTCTCTTCGATGGCTCTGGGTATGGCATTCTCAGCGAAACATGGTGGAAATCTGGGCGATCCCAGCGAATTTCTCTAGAATCCTGCCCCGAGTGGTTTATCATCGCCCCGTTCTTGAGTACACTTCGCATCTTCATTTTCGACACGCAAACCAAGGGCCCGTCGATATGACCGATACCATCATCAGTTCTGCCCGCCGCGAGGTCATTATAGGGTTCGAGCGTCCCTTCGTCGTAATTGGCGAAAGAATTAATCCGACGGGTCGAAAACTGCTCGCTGCGGAGATGAAAGAGGGTGATTACAGCCGGGTTGAAGCCGATGCGCTCAGCCAGGTTGCCGCCGGTGCGCACGTGCTCGATGTGAACGCAGGTATTCCGCTCGCGGATGAGCCCGCAATCCTGGCTGAATGCATCCGGCTGATTCAAAGTATCACAGACGTCCCGCTGTGCATTGATTCATCCATCGTTGCTGCGTTGGAAGCGGGGCTCGAAGCATACGAAGGCAAGGCCCTGCTCAACTCCGTGACCGGCGAGGAGGAGCGGCTGGAGACGGTTTTGCCGCTGGTCCGGAAGTACGGCTGTGCCGTGGTGGCCATATCAAATGATGACACCGGTATTTCGGAGGATCCTGACGTTCGCTTCGCCGTGGCGAAAAAAATTGTCGAACGGGCGCAAGATCATGGTATCGCGGCGGCAGATGTGGTGGTGGATCCACTGGTGATGCCGATCGGTGCCATCTCGAGCGCTGGCAGACAAGTGATGCACATTGTTCGGCGCCTCCGGGAGGAACTCGGAGTCAACACGACCTGCGGTGCCTCCAACCTGAGTTTCGGACTGCCCAATCGGGAAGGGCTTAATTCAGCATTCATTCCCATGGCGATGACGGCCGGCATGACCTCCGCGATCACCAATCCGATGAAAGCGGATCTCATGCAGGCCGTGCGCGGCGGTGACGTTGTGCTGGGCCACGATCCCGACTGCATAAGATGGATGGATGCTTACCGCGAAGTTCCGGCAGAAGGAGGACGACGCCGACGGGGAGGTCGTCGCAAGCGCTCCTGACCCCGTGGTTTTTCTGGAAGTGCGACTCAGAGACCGTTGTGATATTTTCTTTTGTCATGGATGACCACAAGGCGTTGAGAAATTTCAGAAAGGTAGGCAGGACTACCAGTCGCCCGGTTCACGTTTCTAAAATGGGGTCGGTCGCCTGTTCGCATCTCGCTGAGCCCGTAATCGTGTTGGGGCGATAGTGCACAGACTCAGCAAGCCATTCATTGATTTTCTGAACAGCGTCCCGGATCTTGTCTGGATCAAGGACTTGAGTTATCGGTATGTGTTTGCGAACAACGCTTTCATCGATGCAGTCGGCGTATCGCTTCAAAAATTAAGAGGGCTTACTGACTCTGAATTACACGCGTTGCAAAATTTCTCCTTGTCGGGTCGAGGGGGAACCCGTTCAGAAGTTTTCAAGATCCAGGACAGGAAAGTCATTCGTGGTGGCGTTGACCTGGAGGCTGAAGACGAAATCTTCGACAAGATTGGAAACATCAAGGTCTTCAAGAAACTTAAAACCCCCTGGCGTGCCGAGTCCGGCGAGATTTTGGGGCTGATCGGTATTTCGACCGACATCACGCAGCAAAAACTGGCTGAACGCGAAAAACAGAGTAAATTCGAGAGGATTGAATTGGAAACTCTCGAGACCAAGTCACTTTGGGAGGCGGCGGGGCGACTCGCGCGAATGGGCTACTCCGTATGGGATCATCAATCTGACGAGTACGTGGCGGTCAACGAGACCTATGCGGGATTACATGGCTACTCGGTTGAGGAGTTCATGACCAGCTTTCGGACGTGGGAAGCGGACAGTTTACTGATTCACCCGGACGATCGGCAGAGATTGAATCATTTTTACGAAACGGCCGATTTCACGCGACGCCACACATTTGAGTACCGGATCATTAATCGATTTGGCGAGGTCGTTTACGTTCGGAGTGTAGAGGTCCCGTTGGACCTTGTCGGCGGCAAACCCGCGCAGACCCTTCATATCCTCATTGACATTACCGTGGCGAAATTGGAGGAAGAACGCTATCGCCTAGCCGCGAGACAAGCTCGGGCGGCACTCAAGGCGAAGACAGCCATATTGCGAAACGTGACCCACGAGTTGCGCACGCCTCTGAACGGAATGCTCGGCATGCTGTTCCTCGTCATGCCAAAAGTTTCGGACCCGGAAATCGCTGAAAGATTGAACTTTGCGCGGCTTTCCGCCGAAAAATTGAGTGGGTTGATCGACGATATACTGACGGTCTCTGAATCTGAGACACGCCCTGCTGGAGCGAAAAAAACCGATATCCATTTGTCCCGAGAAGTGCAGGAAGTTGTCGACTCGATGAGGGACATGGCTCTGGCAAAAGGCATGGATATCAAGGTGCACACTGACGTCGAGAGTGAGCAAGTGCTCTTCGGAGACCCTGAACGCACTCGTACCGCTCTAATCAAACTCGTGGATAACGCCATCAAGTTCAGTTCCGATGGTGAAATCAAGGTTCAGGTAGAGCAACTCAAGCAGGATGATAGCGAAGCGGTTTTTCAAATTTCGGTCGCCGATATGGGCATTGGGCTGTCAGCGGACCACACCGAAAAAATTTTTGAACCCTTCGAGCAAATCGAGACGGATAATACGAGGAGTTATGAGGGTAGCGGGCTGGGCCTTTCAGTGGCTAAGTATCACGTCGAACGAATGGGAGGAACAATTGGCGTGGACAGTGAATTGGGCGAGGGCAGTAAATTCTGGATCAATTTACCACTGGATCGTGCGCGTCCGGTCAGTCAATTTCAATTGGGCGGAGCTTTCGAGCGTGCACCGAGGCTGATACGGCAGAAGACCAGAGGCCTTCGGGTTCTGCTGATTGGTGACAATCAGCTCGGCCTCGAGCGGCTCAGCCATCTGCTCGAGCGTCGCGGGTATGAAAGTGACTTGGTCTCGCACACTGCAAGTGTCATTGATGCAGTGCACTCCCAGCAGTTCGACGTCGTTCTGTTGGATCTGAACCCCTTGGGTATGGACGAGTTTGACGTGGTTGCCCAACTTCGACAAATGGGCGAGAAATCTGCCACATCCTTCGACGTACCTATCCTGGCAATGATTGAGACCGAAAATGCGGACCTTCTCAAGCAGATTCGGGATGCGGGAATCAATGGATTGTTACGAAAGCCCATAACCGAGGAACATCTGTTCAACTCCGTATCCATGTGGGTCGACGACCCGAGAAAGGCTGCGCTTGAGGAGCTTGCTGATCAAGAACTCTTCGACCAATCAAAAGCTGGGCAAGGTAAGGGCAGCGGTTTGAGTGCGGAGGAATTCGACCCCTCGGCAGCCTACTCTGGTGTCAGAAACGATGAGAATGCTTTCCGGCAGTTTATTAAAATGTATGCTGATTTTCTCGACGACGAGCTGGAAAACCTTCAACACGCGTTCAATGCTGACGACCCTGAAGATATTGGCAAAGTTGCCAATTCGATCGCGGGATCTTCAAAAGCGCTGGGTCTCGTTGGAATCAGCGATCTGGCTGACCAGATTGGTCATCTGGTGTGGAATTTGGACGGGGTGAATGTCGATGCCGAACTGAACTCGTTATTGTCCAAGCTTGGGCAACAAGCGCTGCGCCTTCGGGAGACACTGCGCACGGCTGAAAGCCCCGTGCGCTGAGCTGCGGTTCGGAGACGTCCCCAAACCCGTCGCCGTTGGGGCGCATATCTGATTTGACCAACGCATGACGTGTCAGACTCTCGCTCATTAGGTAGTCGGATTCTCAACTCATCCGGTGTAAAATTTGTGCTTCGCTCAGCCAGATATCGGGCCAACACAGCACGTCATGTCGAACGGATGCCTGCGAAAATGCGTTTTTGCCCTGCTTGGTGGTTTCATCTCACCGTCAGTCGCAGGGGAAGGCGGCGAATCTAATTATTATCAGGGCGTGGACGCTTCGACGTCGGCAACCCTGCGCAGCACGCTGCATGAGATCATCGATGATCATGAGCGGTTTCCCTATACCTCCAGCATGACCGATACCTGGGACATTCTCGAGATCGCCGATGAGGACCCCGGGAACCCGGAGCACGTGATCACTGTGTACCGGAATGCCAGCTATGCCAAGGTCGGCAGGGGCAATGACAATTATAACCGGGAGCATATATGGCCGAGGTCCTACGGATATCCAGACGACCGAAACGACAATTATCCGTTTACCGATGCTCACATGCTTTTTCTTGCTGATAGCGGCTACAACTCGTCGCGCTCAAATCATCCTTTTGACCATTGCTCCTCGGCCTGCTCTGAGAAACCCACCGTTGCGAATAACGGACGTGGCGGTTTGGGTGGCGGCTACCCCGGAGACTCCAATTGGCGAACGGGCGCCTACACCCAGGGCACCTGGGAGGTCTGGAATGGCCGTAGGGGGGACATCGCCAGGGCCATGTTTTATGCCGACCTTCGTTACGAGGGGGGAACGCACGGGTTATCCAATGTTTCAGAGCCCGACTTGATTCTGACCGACGATCGTGACCTGATGGAGCGGTCAAACACGGGTGAAAACGAGGCGATTGCTTACATGGGGCTGCGCTCGGTATTGCTTCAGTGGCATGAGGAGGACCCCGTGGATGATCATGAGCGACTCCGGAACGATGCGGTCGCTGCATTCCAGGGCAATCGGAACCCGTTTGTCGACCATCCCGAGTGGGTATCCTGCCTGTACGAGGGTTTGTGCCCTGAGACATTCCGGATCAATTCCGGAATCAGCGATGCCTGGTTCGATCCAGCCATGCCCGGCCAGGGCTTTTTCATTACCGTATTCCCCGAGCTGAAGCTGATGTTCGTTGCCATGTTCACCTTCGACGCTGAACGTCCCGCTCCGGGTGTTGATGCACAGATCGGCGCAGCCGGCCAGCGCTGGTTCACAGCTTTCGGGAGCTACGTCGATGGCGTAGCGGAGTTGGACATCGAGATGACCAGCGGTGGCCTGTTTGACGCCTCCGAGCCTCGTCCCACGCAGTCGAATGGTGGCAGCCTGGTTTTCGAGTTTGAGAACTGCGAAAAGGCGACAGCAACTTATGACATCACCTCAATCGACCGACAGGGGCAGATTCCGTTGCAGAGAGTGAGCACGGACAACGTAGCCCTGTGCCGACGAATCAACGAGGAATCAGACTAACTGGCCGGCTGTTCGCCCGGGGGTCGTGGGTTCACCCGAAAGGGATGCCGTATGGAAACATTCTTCAAACCCGGGTTGTCCTGCGCTGGTTCGTTCCGTTGCAGCCTGGCCCGCGTGCGTTCCGCCATCACCTTGCGACAGCGCGAGCAGATGGACTAGGTGTCCAGCCCTGTCATGACCGCCTCGATCTGGTCCACTTCTAGGCTGAACGGCCCGGACTGTTTGTCATAGATGTAGAATTCGACTCCACGCACCCGCGCTGGTTGTAGCCGGCCCCGAATCGGCGTGCCAAAATACTGTCGAACCATCTCCGTGAGGGGCACCGTAACCGTTTGCCACTCGCCTCGTGTCGTATCGAAGCGCGCCCAGTAGCTGTCTCCGCGCGCACCAGTTCGAGTGCTTGCCCCGATGATCCAGGTTCGCCCGTCGCCCTTGACCCGGATGCGCAGGGCGTCATAGCTAGCCAGTGCGCCGGGAGGCACGGCGGCCCGTATCGAGGAGAAGCCGCCGTTGTTCTGAAGTGAGGTGCTGCCCGTGAAGACTAACGACTCGCTCTCCTTCTCAAGACGCCCCGTCGAGCGCCCGCCCATTACCCCGTCGACGACGATACGCCAATCCTGAAACTGCTCAGGTTTGGTAAAATCAAACAACATTAGAGACTGGGCCACCTCCGGCGCCCGAAGGGGTTCTCCCGACAGCAGGGTGTCAATGATTCTGCGGTATGCCCATGCCTGCTCCGCTGGATCCAACAGGGCGTCTGTCCTGTCCAGCATGCGCGTCAGGGTGGCTTGCTGGTCGGCCTCGATGCCCCAGCCCTCACTCTCGGCGATCGCTTCCAGGGCCGTGGCGTAAATGGCGGCACAAGCAGCGGGCATGCCCTCATTAAAAAGTGGTGCACCGCGCTGAATGGCCCGATCCAGGTAGGCGTCGAGTGCAGGCCCCGCGGCCGCAGAGCCCGCCAGGCTAAAAAATACGATGGTTGAGGTGGCGGATTTTTTCAACAAGTTCATCATGGCGTTCATCTCTTAAAACGCATGCTCAGCGCAAGCACCTTTGTATGTCCAATCTGAAGGATACTTGGGGAGTGTGAAGGTTGTGTCAGGGGCGCGTTAAGGTTGCGTCCAGTTATGGGGAATCTGCCCAGGATGCACGGGGCTTGACCGGATTACCCGGCTGAGGATTAATAACATTCGCTGGAATCAACCGGGTTCGCCGTGCGCCCCGGCCGTGTTATGGGCAAATCTTACTGGGACAATTTTTGGATACCGTTACGCAAATCATTCTCGGTGCCGCTGTGGGCCAGGTCGTCATGGGTCGCAGGGTGGGGCGCAAGGCAGCTGCATGGGGTGCGCTATGTGGCACGCTGCCCGACCTTGACGTACTGATTCCGCACGCTGGACCGGTCGCCGATTTCACCTATCACCGTTCGTTCAGCCACTCGCTGCTGGTGCTTGCCGCGCTGACGCCATTACTTGCCGGACTGATCAATAAGCTGCAGCCCACAAGACATCGATATTACCCGGGCTGGTGCTGGCTGGTTGGCCTTTCACTCATCACCCACGCACTGCTGGACTGCTTCACCATCTACGGCACCCAGATTTTCTGGCCCTTGAGCGAATGGCCGGTCGCGTTGGGTTCGGTATTCATTATCGATCCCGCGTACACGGTGTTGCTGGCTCTCGGTCTCGGCGCGGCCTTGCTGTCGAGAGCGAACTCGGGAAGGTGCGCTCAGATGAACGCGCTTGGCCTGTGCCTGAGCACTCTCTACCTGGGTTGGAGCCTGGCGGCCAAATTACATGTGCAGTCTGTGGCTGAGCGTGCACTGGCTGAGCAGTCGCATCCCTACGAGCGGATCGAGGTCCTCGCTGCACCTCTCAATACCTTGTTGTGGCGCGTGGTGGCCATGGACCAGCAAGCCTATCGAGTCGGTTGGTATTCCCTGCTGGACCCGACCCCGATGATTCGTTTTGCCCGCTATGACTCGGAAAAGCTCTGGCTTGCCGGGCTCGAGGCGCATTGGCCGGTTCAGCGTCTGAAATGGTTTACCAAGGGCTTCTACCGGGTTGAACGAGAGCGATCAGATATTCTCATTACCGACATCAGGATGGGCGTCGAGGGATCTTACGTGTTCCGTTTCAAGGTCGGAGAGGTGGGCGCAGGCCGTGCCCGACCGGTGCCGGACGAATCACGCCGCCAACTGCAAAGCCTCGATGGAATTCAAGCCGTGTTCCAGCGCATTTTCGACCCGCAGGTTGCTCTCGATTGAGTAGGGCATCCTGTTGTTTGCCCCGTCGAGTGACTTTCCTGTGCGCAATGTTCTTGATTCTTGGGGTGTAAAGCGGTAGAAACCGAAGTCGGGTTACAATTCATCCCCCATTGGGCCGGTGACGAGGATATGACATGAGTATTTTTGGTCAGAAATGTGATCGCTGCGGAGTCCGAACACGCGGGGAGTCCGATGGCGTTCCGTTGTGTACAGACTGCCAGGAAGAAGTGAAGTTGATGGTCAAGGCCGCCGTTGAGTCGCCAAGGCTGTGCCCGATTGATGCGAGCCCGATGGAAAAACATGTCGCGCACTCTATCGTATTGGACCGATGCCCGCGATGCCAGGGTGTATGGCTGGACGGCGGTGAATTGGAAAAGGTGCGTGAGGGTGTTTACTCGCAAACCATGGGCGCAATGGCGGCGGCCTTTCCACGTGTTGTTTGAATTCTTTAAGTACCCGGGTACACGCAGCGTACATACATTTTTTCAGAGCGGGTTGTAAAGACACAGCAGCGTCACGCTGAACCGGGGCCCATCTCGGGTTCTGTTCGGGTTCTGGCTTCAGGCCGAAAAACAACCGAATCAGCACTTTCGGCCATTGCGCCGGGATCTGCCAGTGCTTGGACGCGCCGTGCCGAAAACCGTTCGGAATTCCATCATCCATGCGCTTCAAGGGCATTGTCCGGGGGCGCGATGGCGTGCGAAACTTGCCTTACAAACTATACGCGAACAAGGGAGACGAACGGGTGGAACGATCTACGACGCTTTTTCAGCTACTGAAATACATCGTGCTTACAATGGTTTGCGCTCCGCTGATGGCAGACGACTGTGTCCCATCGAAGTATGGGCCGGAAGACCAGATCGGCAGTGCGAATCTTGTTACAGCCGACCAGGTCAGGCTGGCGGCCAGTCTTGTAAAGAAAGGTCAAACGCATCCATTGGGAATCGTCATCGACCCGGACATGCCGGCGTTTCCGCCTCGCAAAATGAGCCTCCAGGTGGTTCAGCCCAACCAACAATTTGGCGCCGGATTGGTGGATTCATTTGGTTGGGACGCCAATTACAACGATGATGCTGCGACGCTCTGGTGGGGCACGGGCCCACAACTCGATGGCTTGGGGCACGTGGGGGAGAGTGGCGTGTTCTATAACTGCAACAAGGGTACGGAATTTTCCGCAATCAGTGGCCTGACCCGTCTGGGCATTCACCAGGTTCCGCCCCTGGTCGGGCGCGGCGTGTTGATCAACATGGCGAAACACTTCGAAGTGGAATCACTTGCCGCCTCGCAAAGCTTCGGCAGCGGGGACATCAAGGCTGCAGCGACTGCGCAGAATGTGGAAATCAGGGCGGGTGACGTTGTCCTGTTCCATACGGGCTGGACGGACGCGATGCTGGAGGCCGACCCCTCCGCCTGGGTCGCAACCAACCCGGGCATAAGCAACGAGGCGGCTCGCTACCTGGCCTCACTCAACCCCCTGGCGGTCGGCGCGGACAACTGGGGTCTCGATGCGGTGCCACCAGCGACCGGTGACCGGGTGTTCTACGGACACGTGACGCTGCTGAAAGAGAATGGCATTTACATACTGGAGACCATGAACACGGGACGACTCGCCCGGGAGGGAGTGCATGAATTCATGTTTGTTCTCGGTCAGCCGCGCGTCAAGGGTGCAGTCCAGATGATAATCAACCCAATCGCGCTCTGGTAAAACAGGCTTGCTTCAATAGCGATGTGAACCTGGGTAGTGTCATTCATTGCCATTTTCCTCGGCCGAGCGCGCCGGCTGTCTGGGTAACAACACATGGTTCACAGCCAGCAGTGTCGATCAAAGCAGCGGATGTCACTTGGTTCACATTGGCGCAAGTGGGTAGTGACGAGCGCCGTTCCGAGTAGACTGCCTCATTCGTTAGTTTTACGCTTCCCATCGATATGGGGATTTTGTGAACTCCTTGCTTACTTGAAATTGATGTCGTCAACGACTTTTTACAGACCTTTCCGTGGCGCCGATATGGCCGCGTGCCTGGCGATATTCGACGCAAATTGCCCAGAATTTTTTGCGCCCAATGAACGCGCCGACTACGAGATTTTTCTTCAAGCGTTACCGGAAGGATATGAGGTCTGTGAGGTTGCCGGTCGAATAGTTGCAGCGTTTGGATTGATCCGCATCGCCCGAGATACTGAGCGTCTGAACTGGATCATGCTTCATCCAGGTTCAAAAGGACGCGGCCTGGGTTCTGAAATAATGAGGCGCGTCATTTCGCTGGCCAGGGCTTCTCGGTCACCGCTGATCAGGATCGCGGCCAGCCACAAGTCGGCCCCATTTTTTGCCAGGTTCGGGGCGGTAGCAGTAGCGAGTGAGCAAGACGGCTGGGGGCCCGGCATGGATCGGATAGACATGGAACTTCCTCTCCAAGGCAGCTAACAGAGCACGATTGACCCGCAGCCAGGAGCGCAACGATGGCTTGTTACCATGGCTGCTCTCATGTCTTTCGCCATGATTCAGTGCTCCGGTAACTTGAAAATACTCACTTGAAGACCTGGGCCGGGACAAAACTTTCGCCGAGACGGCCAATTGCGTGGCGCAAAGACGTGTGCCACGATCCGGGGCTTGACCCATTTAATCGGAATGTCAACATGCAACTACTCACCATCTTCGCTGGCTTGGTATTTATCATTCATACGTCCAGTGCCGCGGTCGCTGCGCCTGAAAAAGTTCGACGTATTGTCACGGTCATCGACGCCGATTCTGCCCGGGTACTCGCTGATGGACACGGTGGTCGCGTGATCGAACTGAACGGTTCGCGCATCACCCGGTTGTGGGAAACTGAAGGCCTGCCCGTTTCTCTCGATGTCACAGAGGACGCAGGCGCGAGTGCCGGTAATGCCTATCGCGATGGTTTCGTCGGCAGCAGCCTGTATGTCGCCGACATACCGCCCGGTTCCGACCTCGAGGACATTCCACTCCATGCCCAGGACAGCATCGACTATATCGCGGTTCTCGATGGTGAGATCGAATTGCATCTTCCCGACCAGGTCGTGCTGATGCGAGAGGGCGACATACTGGTGCAGGCAGGTAACCGGCACAGCTGGGTGAATCCCTCGGATCACTGGTGTCGCCTGATGGTTGTGGTTCAAACCGGAGAGCGCAGGTAAGGGCGTGCTCCATTGACACCCGGGCGCAGGGGTCATCGCACGGCCTGTCGCGCACCCATGAGGTGCTGTACCAACTTTTTCATGGCAGACCAGTAATTGTGGTGGAGTGGCGTCTAACACGCCTCGGACAAAGCAACGACAGGGGGTGATCCATGATTCAGTCATTTCGTGAGTTTTCGCAGAGAACGTTCGCAGCCCCGCCGCTGTTTGCCTCGACCTGGCTGGCGCTAATCGACGCATTGCGTCAAGAGCTCTTCTTCCGCCAGGCGGGCACTTTGAGGGAGGACTCAGCTCAGCGTATTTGATATTTTTAGGAATGCGTGAGTTTACTGAATTTGGTTATCCAGATGCCCCAGGAAGGTCGCGCGCGTGGTGACACGGTCGCCGCGACCTAGATAGAAGTCCTGATTCCACAGATTTACCGGTTTGAAGAGCACACCGGCAGCCGTGCCGGTAAGGATCAGGGTTCCGCGTGGGATGCCGCCTGTTGGTAGCAAGCTCACAAGTTTGTCACCGTCCATAAAAGTCTGCTCAGACTGGGCGAATGCCCGTCTCACGATGTCATTGATCTTGAGTATCATTTCGCCGGCGGAAAATCTCTGCCGCGCCTCACCGTTCATCGAGAGTTCCAGGGTAATCTCCTCGAAGAAAGCGGCCGACTTGGGGATCACAAACAAATAACCTATGGGCAGAAACGACTCTCGACCCTTGCCGGCAGCGAACCCGGTCGTGCCCATCGGCGCGCCAAGATCGAGTTGGCGAACGAGAGTCCAACGATCCGTGAAGTCGTTGGCGAGCACGAGAGCGAAATCAACACGGTCGTTGGGTGAGTGGATATCGTCAAGCGGTACCATGGCCAGTTCGGCCTCAAAATCGAGGCGCGGGTGGAAAGCTACCGGGGCATTCCAGTTGCTCGCTTGCGCGAGCTTTGGGAACAGGAACGGCGGGTCGTCCAGGTAGACCTCTTCAGCGTGCTCGCTGTAATTCGTGCCCACCGCCAGGTGAGGGTGCCGGAAGTTCACGGGCAAAATTAAGTCGCTGATTGGAACGGTAACCACCACACCAGGAACTGCGGCAAGCCCCTCGTAGCCGAGCCGTGCATAAGTCTCTATCAGGTCGGCTCTTTCACCGAGTCCAGCGCTGACGTCTATCCCTTCAACAGCATCGCCGAGGTGGCGGGTGACCCGTATCAATTGCTTGCTTGTGCGCGCAAACGTCAGCGCTGCTTTCGGATCGGCAATGATGTGCGGTTGACTGTTGTTCCAGGTTAAGTTCGCAGCCGGGCGAGAGACGTAGAAGCTGTAGCCAATGAGTGCTGAGGCCACTGCAAGGAGCACCAACAACATGTGAGTCAGAAATCTCATTCATTATCTCCTTCGCATCAGTTGGCTCGCTTGACAGCCAGGGACCGATTGCGGGCCAGAGAGAGGAGGCGGTTACGCAAGCCGAGCACGGAGCCCGCCTTGGGTCAGTGGCATGCACAGTCTAGCCGACTTCAGCCTTACGGCGCAGAACGAAAAAGAAACAAAATGACACGTTCATTGGGCCTTGCGCGCTCCGGGCTTGGTCAACACGTTGTTCGGTGAAGTCGGAACGGCGCCAGGCCACGGCCACAGAGTTCGCGTTACCGATGACAGCGACGGCAACGCAATCACGATGAGCAGGCCCTGAAACCCGGTCACTCTATAACCCTTGCTGATTTCTGACGCAGGTTAAACGTCTGGGCCCAGCAATGTCGCGCCAATGCGCGGTGATCATTCGAGGTGTGGGTGGAAGTCAGGGTATTGCAATGATCGAGGTACCGGACCTGATGGGCCGGTGAGGCATCCAATTTGCCGTAAGCGGCACTCTTAATTTTCTGACAGTCCGAATTGACTGCACAGAAAAACCAGGGCGTCGCTTGCGGATTGATATGAGCCGGTTCACAAGGACCGGAAGATGGCAAAAAACCGGCTTGCTTCCTATACTCATCCTTCCAGACGACTGGCAAGATGGTCGCTCATAATGAATACGTCATGGCATACAATCGGACCTGCCGCATGGCCATGAAAGCAGCCGCACGCGCTTTGCTGATTATTATTTTATGCAGTCCAGGCGCAGCGGCTTGTGCTGAGACCCAGGCAAAGCCAAACATCATAATCATCCTCGCCGACGATATGGGCTACGGCGACCTGGGTGTATATGGCGCGAGCCGCATCCGTACCCCGCAGATTGACGCACTCGCCCGAGGGGGCGTGATCATGACCAACGGTTACGCCAGCGCAAATGTCTGCTCGCCATCCCGGGCCGGATTGCTCACTGGACGCTACGCCATTCGTTCCGGCCTGGGTTGGAAAGTGATCGGGGCCATCGACGACCGCAGCCTCCCGGCCACGGAAGAAACCATCGCTGAGCTGGTGCAAAGGGCGGGCTATCAAACGGCTATGGTGGGCAAGTGGCACCTCGGAAGCTTTCCCGAGAACATGCCACTGGACCACGGCTTCAACTATTTTTACGGGGTTCCACACAGTAATGACATGCCGGGTTTTGCCCTGTATGAAGGCCGCAGGGAGATCGAAAACCCCGCCAGCCAGTCCACCCTGACGCAGCGATACACGCAGGCAGCAAAGGCCTTCATCCGGGACAACTCAAGCCACCCCTTTCTGCTGTACCTGGCCCACACATTTCCGCATATTCCACTTTATCCCTCGGTTCGGTTTGCCGGAAAGTCGCTGGCGGGTGCCTACGGTGATGTCATCGAGGAGATCGATTGGAGCACCGGAGAAATCGTTGCGGAACTGCGCAACCATGGGCTCCTCCATAATACCCTGCTGATTTTCACCAGTGACAACGGACCATTCTTCGAGGGCAGCACGGGCGGCCTGAAAGGGGCAAAAGGCAATACCTGGGAGGGCGGCTATCGGGTCCCCTTCATAGTCAATTGGCCGGCAGTCATTGAAGCAGGCGGACACAGCGACGCATTGGCTGTCAATATCGACCTGCTACCGACCCTGGCGGACATCCTCGACCTGAAGCCGAGGGCTAAGCTCATTGATGGCGTCAGCTTGTTGCCGCTATGGCGCGGCCAAGCAAGGGCGCTGGAGCGAACCTTTCTGTACTTCAACAACGAGACCGTGGTGGGCGTGCGCGACGCAAACTGGAAATATCTCACCCACAGCTATTACACCGCCAGCGTTGGGGCCTTCGAAAAGTTTGACCAGTTGGCCGGCTTCAATTCGTCCTACGACCTGCTCTACAACGCAAACGATGCAGACGGCGAAGCCTATAGCGTGGCCGCAAGCCACCCGGACGTGTTGCGGCGCATGCAGGCGGAGCTGGCGACAGCACGGAATGAATTTGAGCCACTGCGTACGCGGCCGGCTGAATCTACCTACCCCCGCTGAAACGTCAGGCACAACAGGCAGAGTCGCGATGGGTTGCGAGCGATCGCCGCGGAGGCCGGCACAGAATTCGGCCCGAGGCTGACGTAAGATTCATCGATGGTGTTGAAAACAAAAATCTGTTGTATCTCCCCTCGTGAAGAAGCGTAGCGAGCTGTCAGTTATGGCATCCACACATTAGCCGGCTCGGGCAGATGCCTTCGGTCCGCCGGGAGACGCTTTTGGCCGGAAGCGGATCATGTTCTGAAACACGCAGAAGAGACCGCCGGTACGGAAACGCCCTCGGATGTTTGGTAATGTGAGTTTCATGAGTAACCAGGTCATCGAAATATTCTCAAACATCACCTGTCCCGAGTGTGGCCACTGTGAGAGAGAGGAAATGCCCACGAACGCCTGTCAGTTTTTTTATGATTGCAAGGGCTGCGGTGAAGTTCTGAGGCCACTTCCGGGGGATTGCTGCGTGTATTGTTCCTATGGTGACATGAAGTGCCCGCCCATACAGCAGGGTGACGGTTGCTGTCACTGAGTGACCGCTCCGGGCCGTTAGCAAAACAATTCTGCCGCCCCCATTTTGACAATCCAAGAATCGGTTTCTAACCTTGAGTCAATAGGCCCTTTACCGCAATGCGCCTCACATCAGGTCGACCAAGGGAGTGCAGTGTTTATGAACAAGCAAAAAATCGAGAAAATTGGCTGTATTTTTATTACGTCGCTGTTCCTCTGCGGTACCGTGTTCGGCGGGTCTACGGGAAACGGCACCGGCAAATCAAAAGGGGCACGTCAGGGAAAAAGTCATTCGCTGGCCGAGGTCCGTCAGGCGACGCTCAAGTATATGGACGTCAAGAATGCATTGGATGACGGGTTTATCAGCACGGTTGAGTGCGATGCCGCTCCACATACGGGATTGCCCAAGCAGTTGGGTGGTCAGGGGATACATTTTGCATTAGTTTCTGAACCTCTTGGAGTTTTCACCGCCTCCGAGGTGAATTTCCTGCAGCCAAACGTGCTGATTTACGTTTCCGAATACCCTGCCGATCCCCCATGCGGTTATACGATGGAGGAACTGCTGCAGGGCCAGGAGTGTCGCGATTCACTGCGGCTCGTTGCCGTAGAGCAATTGATGTTGGCAGACAATTGGCCAGGTCACGCAGAAGATCCGCCTGAGCCGCCCGAGTTCCTGGGGCAGCAGTATTACTACTTGCATGACAATCCAGACACCGATTGGGTCAACGAGGCGCATGAATTTCCCCCGCACTATGAACTGCATCTCTGGCTGTATGACCACAACCCTGCCGGACTCTTTGCCCAGTACAACCCCAATGTGACTTG
>CAXQNK010000138.1:0-3028 GCA_964225175.1 Candidatus Nitrosopumilus sp.
AGCACAGTGCCTGCCACGCCCATGCCTCTTATGTAGTAATTGACGTATCCCGGGAACGTGTTGTTTTGGTAGGCGACCGCGTTGGGAATAGAGTAGGTCACGTCCTCCAGGTCGTTGTAGAAGTTGGCCTCCAATTGATCGCCGCTGAGGGCCGACACGGCAACCGGAACGACCTGCAGGCTCTCAGTTCGCTTTCGCGCCGTAACAGTAAGCTCTTCCATGAGCAGTTCGGAAGTCGTCATGTCATCTTCGTCGTCGTCTTCTTGAGCTGACGCTGGAATTGTCGTGAGCAGAAGCGCGCAAGTAAAACTGACTGATAACAATCTTGTAAGACGGGTGATTAAAGCATTTTTACTCGTGGACATGAGTAAGTCTCCTGTGCGACTGACATTTTTATAGCACAAAGCGGTAAGTTCTATGGACAGTGACCCTTTATTACCTCGTATCATTTGGCCAAAGGTAACAACAAGTTGCTATTCAAATCGTGCAGTCGCATGGTCACATCATGCATTTCCTGACCGACCGTTCAGGCAATGTCTGACCGGACAGAGACCGTGCCGCAATAGACCAACTCAGCGTCGGTCACCACGATACAATGAAATCTACAAACCAAATACTAATTCTTCGAAAAGGTGTTCAGCTATGTCGCACTTGCTCAGATTGTTTGCCTTACTCGCTGTCGCGGTTGGAATACTCGCTGGGGCCCGGGCCGCCGTCGCGGTCGAGACTGTGGTGTTTGTCAATGCGGACGTGTTCGACAGCCGCTCGGGAGACCTGCTTCAGGACCATTCAGTGGTGGTGACCGGTAACCGCATTGAATCGGTTGTCCAAGGTCGACCCGAAGGTCAGTACGACCGGTTCATCAATGTGGGTGGACGCGTCATGTTGCCCGGGTTTATCGATACTCATGTCCATCTGTCCGTTGTCGGTTCAACGCACACGCTGAACGACCTTGAGTGGGATTACCTCGCCCACAAGATGGCAGAGCGCAGTCGTGCAATGCTCCTGCGCGGCTTTACCACCGTGCGCGATCTGGGAGGTCCCGTGTTCGGTTTGCGAAGGGCCATCGAGGAGGGCATTGTAATGGGTCCCAGGATATTCCCGTCGGGCGCTTTCGTAACCCAGACGGGTGGGCACGGGGATTTTCGTCATACGACCGATGGGCATCCACTGTGGCATGGCTTGCCAAGCCAAGCGCAGGCATTGGGCTATTTCCGCCTCGCGGACGGTGTTCCGGCGGTGCTGGCCAGTGTTCGGGAGAATTTGCGCAAAGGCGCCACCCAGATCAAGATCATGGCCTCCGGCGGCGTGGGTTCCGAATACGACCCGATTGACTCCGTCCAGTACACCCCGGACGAGATTCAGGCAGCGGTGCAGGCTGCGGCCGATTGGGGCACATACGTGGCAGCCCATCTTCACAATGCAAAAGCCATTGTTCGCAGTGTCGAAAACGGAGTCAGAAGTGTCGATCATGGTTTCATGATCAATGAAGACGGCGCGCGCCTTATGGCTGAAAAAAATGCCTACCTATCCACTCAATATGCCATTCTCGACATCACGCTGGAACTCGACTTTTTGACCGCGGACCAGCTGGTCAAGGCCAGGGAGGTGATCGACGCATCGTCTGATATGACTCGGCTGGCCAAAAAGCACGGCGTCAAAGTGGCGTTCGGCACGGACTCGTTTGGCCCGGCCGCGCTGGCCGCTTCGCTGCAGAACCGCGAGTGGGAGGCCCGGGCGCAGCACTTTTCCAATGCCGAAGTTCTTCAGCAAGCGACCCTGATCAGCGCGGAACTCGTTGAACTGGCCGGGAAGCGCAATCCTTATCCTGGAAAGTTGGGCGTCATCGAAGCGGGCGCCATGGCAGACATCCTCATTGTTGACGGCAATCCACTGGAACAAATCGACTTGCTGGCCGCCCCCGAGCGAAACCTGGTGGTCATCATGAAAGACGGCAAGATTCACAAAAACATGTTGGAGCCCTGATTCGTGGACTTCTCACTCAGCGAAGACCAGGAAATCCTACTGGATTCATTTTCGCGATTTTTGCAGTCGAAGATACAGCCTCAGGTGGATGCTCAGTCAGAGGGTAAATATTCGGGCGAACAGATGCGCGCTATGTATGCACAGCTGCTCCCATTCGGCATGGGGAGTGGGTTGCTCGATGAGGCGAACGGCGGATTGGGCATGGACGAGGTGACCTTCGGCTTGCTGTTTGAGCAGTTGGCGCGGGTCTCGCCCGACATCGCCATCATGGTGCTGATCCAGTCTGAGGTCGCGCTGCTGTTGTCCGATGCGCCGCAAGATTTGCGGGAGTCGCACCTGTTGCCGCTGATTTCGGGGGAGCTGATGGGCTGCATTGGTATCTCCGAACCTGACGTTGGTTCCAATATCGCGGAGATCAAGTCGCGGGCGGTTAGGGATGGCGAGGGTTGGCGCATCTCGGGGGAGAAGTGCTGGATTTCCAATGGCGACTATTCTGATTTCATCATGCTGGTTACGCGGGTGGAAGACGAATCGGAGTCGGGGCTCGCCCTGTTTGCGGTCGACCGGGAGATGGGTTACCACACAAGCAACATAGAGAAAATGGGACTGAATCGACAATCCACCGCACAGGTGTTCTTCGATGATGTTCAGGTGCCCGGATCACGCATGGTGATGCCGCCGGGAACGGCGCTGAAAAGGATGCTCACATTACTGCAAGGCTCCCGGCCCCTGGTGGGGCTGATGGCGACCGCCATCGCAGGCAGCGCGTTGGACTATTCCATCCACTATGCCAAGGAGCGTAAACAGTTTGGCAAGCCGATCGCTGCCAATCAGCTGATTCAGTCTCGAATCGCCGAGATGTCTGTGAAGATCGAGTCCGCTCGACTGATGTTGCTGAAGGCCCTTTACCTGATCCATCACGGACGGCGTTGCGACCCCGAGGTGGCCCAGGCCACGTGGCTGGCGACAGAGGCGGCAGTTGATGTGACTCGGCACGCACTGGCCATTCATGGGGGCAATGGCATAACGCTCGAGTATCCGG
>CAXQNK010000139.1:0-9852 GCA_964225175.1 Candidatus Nitrosopumilus sp.
GGAAAACCGGTCACCCACAGCGGTTTCCAGCCTGCAGCGATGAGTCCGAGATCTGCACCCAGGCGAACGAGGACCTGGCCCATAAAGTGGCTGGTGGTCAGCCAGTCACCGGCCCCGAATAACAGCAAGTCGCCCGAATTCGCACCGGTGGCCGCCGCAATACCCTGCCATGCCTGCTCATCGAGGAATTTGGCAATTGGGGATTGCAGGCCCTCGATGCCTGCCTCGAGGTCATTCACCTTGAGCCAGGCAAGCCCGCGGGCGCCGTAACGTGCTGCATGCTCGGCATAACCGTCAATGTCCGTGCGCGACAGTGTGGCGCCATCGGGAACGCGCAAAGCAGCCACCCGCTGCCCTTGCTGGCTGGCCGGGCCCGCAAACACGCGGAAATCCAGGTGGGCCACATGCTCATCCACGTCAACCAGTTCCAGTGGGATGCGTAAATCAGGCTTGTCCGATCCATATTGCTGCATGGCCTCGCGCCAACTCAGGCGAGGAAACGGAGACTCGAGTTCAACATTCAACGCATCCCTGAACACGGAGGAAACCAGGGCCTCAGCGAGTTCCTGGACATGTGATTCCTCGACAAACGCCATTTCAATATCGAGCTGGGTGAACTCAGGCTGGCGATCTGCACGCAAATCCTCGTCACGAAAACAACGGGCAATCTGGTAGTAGCGATCCATACCCGCCATCATCAGCAATTGCTTGAAGATCTGCGGAGATTGCGGCAATGCATAAAATTGGCTGCTGTGCACCCGGCTGGGAACGAGGTAATCGCGCGCGCCCTCCGGCGTGGCCTTGGTCAGAATCGGCGTTTCCACTTCGACAAAGCCTTCCGCGTCGAGATGCTTACGGATGGCGGCATTCAGGCGTGCCCGAAGCCGCAAGTTACGCTGCATGCGCTCCCGGCGCAGGTCCAGGTACCGATAACGCAGCCGTACTTCCTCGCCATCCTCTTCTGTCATCAGCAAGGGCAGCGGAGCGGAGGTATTGAACAGCTCAATTGCTGTTGCGACCACCTCGACCCGCCCGGTGCTCATGGCGTCATTCCACTGGCTTTCAGGACGCATTCTGACCGTGCCTGTCACGCGGATGCAGTATTCGTTTCTCAACCGTTCCGCCTCATCGAAAACCGGGCTGCCGGGTTCGATGACCACCTGTACGACACCGGCATGATCACGCAAGCCAATAAAAATCAGGCCGCCAAGATCCCGGCGCCTGTCCACCCAACCACACAATTCCACGGACGAGCCGGCGCTCGACTCGTCGAGATTTCCGCACAGCTGTGTCCGCATCATGTTTCTCCCAGAATCAAACAATTATCCTGCCTCTGCACGCTGGTTCATTCAGAACCCGTCGCGCCTGCAGTAGCCCCGCTCGCACCGGCATTCTTCTTTGTGCTGCCAGCACTTTTTTCTTCGGTTTTCGCCTTGCTGTCCGAACCGGACTTCTCTTCCTGCTTTCCTGAATTCCCCGATGTCTTGTCGGCTCCATCGCCGCCATCTGCGAGGTTGCGCTTCTGCCCCCCCTTAAAGTCAGTTTCGTACCAGCCACCGCCCTTGAGCCTGAAACCCGCAGCGGAAACCAGGCGCTTGAGTTGCGGCGCCTTACAGGCAGGACAATCGACCAGTCGATCGTCGCTCATACGTTGCAATTTCTCCAGCTCGTGCCCGCACTCCTGGCACCGGTATTCATAGATTGGCATCTTGAGACTCCGTCCAGCAACACCCCTGGCAAGGAATTCAGCCAGGCCGGTGCATTATAGATTAAGGCGTATTCAATGGGGCTGGATGCCGGTGATTTCCAGTCCCACCCGGTGATCTCCGATCAAGCGAGCGCTTAAATCTGCCCCAACGAACTCACTGGAGGTTTTCATTCAACATCGGTTATGAAACCATGTGGTGCCAAGTACAGTTCAATGCGACGGAGACTCCTGATGAAACGAGCGGTTTTGATGATGCTGTTATGCGTCCCCTGGGTCACCTCATGCAATGCACCTGACCCAGCCGCCACGGACACCGCAGCGCGGAGCGGTGCACCCCCGCCAAACGAAGCAAACACGTCCTCTACCGCGTCACGTTTTGACATCTACGCAACGGTCAAGCTGACCGCGGACCTCGGGCACCTCGATGAGCAACAGAAGCAGTTGATGAGCCTGCTGATCGATGCGGCTGAAATCACCGATGAAATTTTCTGGCTGCAGGTCTGGGGCGACCGTGACACCCTGCTGTCTGGCATCGAGGATCCAAAAACACGTCGTTTCGCCCGCTATAACTATGGCCCCTGGGACCGTCTCGACGAAGACAGGCCATTCATCGAACAATCAGGGCCGCGACCGCCGGGCGCACGCTTTTATCCGGAGGATATGAGCAAAGCCGAGTTCGAGGCCTGGGACGCGGCCGGCAAGGACGGACTGTACTCGCTGGTGCGGCGCGATGCGGACGGTCAACTCGTGCTCGTGCCCTATTCCGAAGCGTACGCCGAACAGATTGATCAGATTGCCGCCCTGCTCAGACAGGCCGCCGCGCTGGCGCGCGACCCTGCTTTTGCCCGCTACCTTGATCTCCGGGCCACGGCCCTGCTGACCGATGACTACCAGGATTCGGACATGGCCTGGATGGACATGAAGAACAACCCGATCGAGGTGGTAATCGGGCCTATCGAAACCTACCAGGATGCCCTTTACGGCTATCGCGCCGCCTTTGAAACTTTTGTGCTCGTCAAGGACATGGCCTGGAGCCAGCGCCTGGCACGGTTTGCGCAATACATGCCCGAATTGCAACGCGGACTGCCCGTATCGGATGAGTACAAGCAGGAAATGCCCGGAACCGATGCAGACCTTAATGCCTATGACGTCGTCTACGTTGCCGGAGATGCCAACTCGGGCTCGAAAACCATCGCCATCAACCTGCCCAATGACGAGGAAGTCCAGTTGAGCAAGGGCACACGCCGCTTGCAGTTGAAAAATGCGATGCGGGCAAAGTTCGACCAGATTCTCGAACCCATCGCAGACGAACTGATTGCCGATGACCAGCGCCAGCATGTCACTTTTGATTCGTTTTTTGGCAATACCATGTTCCACGAAGTCGCTCACGGACTGGGTATCAAGAATACGCTGGATGGCACGGGCACGGTTCGCCAGGCCCTGAAAGAACACGCCTCCGCGCTGGAAGAGGGCAAGGCCGACATCCTCGGGCTGTACATGGTGCAGAACTTGAGAAAAATGGGCGAGATCACCGAGGGCGCATTGATGGATGATTACGTCACCTTCATGGCTGGAATTTTCCGCTCAGTTCGCTTTGGCGCCTCGAGCGCGCATGGCCGGGCCAACATGATTCGCTTCAACTATTTTCGTGATGCCAATGCCTTCAGCCGCGATGCCCTGACCGGTCAATACCGGGTCAATGTAGCGGCTTTCGAACAGGCTGTGGAAAGCCTGAGTCGCGAACTGCTACAGATGCAAGGCAACGGCAATTACGAAACGGTCGCGGCTTTTATCGAACGCAACGGGCAGGTCGGACCACAATTGCAAGCCGACCTGGATCGACTGTCTGCCCGGGAAATTCCCGTCGACATCGTCTACGAGCAAGGCAAACAGGTGCTCGGGCTCTAGGCATGCCTCCATCATTTCGTCCGCCTGCTCTCAGGTTTGATTTGCACGCGCATGCGGGGGATGTTTAAGCTCGGCATTCACAGTTGGGGCAGACAGGCATGTTGAACGCATTTTTTTGGGGCGCCATCGCTTCTGGCTCGCTGCTCGCGGGCGCGATACTCGCCTACACGTTGAAACCCGGACCCCGCGTGAATGCCTTTGTTCTTGCGGTCGGGGCTGGCCTGCTGCTGGGTTCCGTCGCTTATGACCTGCTAGAAGACGCCCTGAAATCGGCTGCCCTGCCCCTCGTCACCTTATGGTTTTTTCTCGGCTCCGCCGTTTTCATTCTGGGTGACTGGTTGCTGGATCGCTCGGGAGGCCAGGGTCGAAAGAACCCGGAAGGCGCCCAGGCTGATGGATCTTCCAAGGCCATCGTCATGGGGTCAGTGCTGGATGGCATCCCCGAGTCGTTCGTCCTGGGCCTGACCATCCTGCAGGGAAGTGTCAGCTTGCCCCTTCTGGTCGCAATCTCGCTGTCCAATCTTCCGGAAGGCATGTCTTCCTCCAGTGGGCTGCGGCAATCAGGCTGGTCATTCTCGCGCGTTGCTGGAATGTGGTCGCTCGTGGTCCTCGTTTCTGCCTGCGCAGCGGCGGCAGGCTACCTGATGCTTGATCCCGGTTCTGGCTTGATTGGCCCGGCGGGCAAGTCCGTCGCCCAGGCCTTCGCTGCTGGTGCTCTGCTCACCATGCTGACTGACACCATGCTCCCAGAGGCCTTCCGGGTGGAGCGTCGATACACGGGTGGACTGGTGACACTGGGCTTTGCTGCGTCCCTGGGCCTCGCTGCACTGTGATGGCAGAACAACCACCATTTCAGCCGAAGTTTCCGCCCCAATCGGTTCGACCCGGGAACCCTTCGCTCAGTTTATAATCCATCCTGCACTAACTTTGATCGTCAGACCGGGGGCTGGGTGCGACCCGGCGAGCCAAAAGCCGGAATAGGAGCAGACCACGGTGCATGCAATCGGCCACCACGCCAGACAGAATCTCCGCAGCGCGATTGACCCTGCGCCGCCAGAATATCTGTCGATCTTCGCCCGGCGGGACCGATGAAAAAGCGCCTTGTCATCAAAACGGGGAGCCGGGTGGTCTGCGACGACGAAGGCGCACTCTCCCTGTCGATACTCGATGGCCTCGCCTCGCAAATCTCCGCTCTGCGCACGGAGGGCTGGGAAATTGTCCTGGTTTCCTCCGGGGCCGTGGCCGCAGGCGCGGCGATGGCAGGCACCGATTCCCTGCAACGATCGGACCCCGTCACGCGACGCCAGGTGCTCGCTGCCACCGGCCAGGTCAGGCTGATGCAGCATTGGCAGACACGGTTCGAAAGACATCACATCTCGGTCGCGCAAGTACTTGCCAGCAAGAGTGATTTCCAGACCCGAACACACTACCTGAACATGCGCAATTGCCTCGAGGGAATTTTAACAGCCGGCATACTCCCCATCGTGAACGAAAATGATGTCGTCTCGATCACCGAACTGATGTTCACCGACAACGATGAACTGGCCGGACTCGTCGCTGGCATGGTCAACGCGGAGCGCATGTGTCTCCTCAGCAGTGTCGAGGGCGTCTTTGAGGCCGATGGCGAACGGCAGGTCATCGGCACCTGGAACGAGGCAGAACATCGCGTGGAAGACGTGGTCAGCGCGGGAACCTCCCAACTGGGCCGAGGAGGCATGCACAGCAAAATCGCGACTGCAAGAAAGGCCGCGTCTCTGGGCACGGACGCCGTGATTGCTGACGGCAGAGCGGAGGGGATTGTTTTGCGGATCGCCCAGGGACAGAAGGTCGGAACGCGCTTTCCTGCCCGTGCCGCTACTTCCCCTGCCAAACGCTGGCTGGCCAGTGCGGATGGCCATGCCGCCGGGGTCGTGCACATCAATGAAGGCGCGGCACGCACCCTGCAAGACGACTCCCGTCTCGCCAGCCTGTTGATGGTCGGCGTGGAAGCCTGCGAGGGCAGCTTCAAGCGGGGTGACGTGATTCGCATCATTGCGCCGAGTGGGCAGGTCGTGGGCTGCGGGCGGGCACAATACGACCGGGAAGAAGCAGATCAGCGTATCGGTAAACGTGATCAAAAACCGCTGGTGCACTACGACTACCTGTACTTGAGTGACTGACATGGACAAAGACACCCTTCAACAGGAATTGGAAGCGACACGGGACGCTGCGCCTGTCCTCGCACGGCGCACTGATAGTGACATCAGAAGCTTGCTGCAGACCTTGGCAGATCGGGCATTGGAAGAGGAAAAAGAGATCCTCAAGGCCAATGCGCGAGATCTTGCCCGTATGGATCCGGCCGACCCAAAGCACGATCGTTTGCTGCTCAACCATGAGCGACTGCAGGCCATCTGTGAGGATCTCCGCAATGTGGCCGGGCTGCCCTCGCCCGTGGGCGAGGTGCTGGAGGCACACACCCTGGACAATGGCCTGCAGTTGGCCAAGGTCCGCGTACCGGTGGGCGTCATCGCCGTCATTTTTGAATCCCGCCCCAATGTGACTTTCGATGTGACGGCCTTGTGCCTGCGTTCTCGCAATGCCTGCGTGCTCAAGGGCAGTTCTGATGCTCGAGACAGCAACGCAGCGATCGTCAAAGTCATACACGAGGTGCTGGCAAAGTTCGGACTGGATGCCGCCACGGTCTGCCTTGCGCCGCCGGAACGTGAATGGCTCCCGCACATTCTGCAGGCCACCGACATAATCGACCTGGCCATTCCCAGGGGCTCCAGGGGCCTGATTGACTTCGTGCGCGACACGGCACGGATTCCGGTCATCGAAACTGGAGCCGGTATCGTCCACACCTATGTCGACGCCAGTGCAGACCCTGTGAAGGCCAGGGCTGTAATCACCAATGCCAAGTCACGGCGCGTCAGCGTCTGCAATGCGCTGGACACGCTGGTGCTGCATCGAGCCCTCCTGGACCAGTTGCCGTGGCTGCTGGAGTCGCTGGGCGCCGAGCACCGGGCGGAAGTGTTCGCTGACGAGGAGGCTCATGCAGCGCTGGATGGACACTACCCCGCCGCTCTGCACCACGCCGAGCCCGAGCATTTCGGGCAGGAGTTCCTGTCCATGAAGCTCTCGGTCAAGGTGGTCGGCGGACTGGAGGAGGCTCTCACCCACATCAGGAAACACGGCTCGAGACACTCTGAAGCGATCATGGCGGAGGACCCCGTCGTCATCGAACAATTCCTGAATGAAGTCGATGCGGCAACGGTATACGCCAACGCATCAACCGCATTCACCGACGGGGCCCAATTCGGCATGGGCGCAGAAATCGGTATCAGCACGCAAAAACTGCATGCGCGCGGTCCAATGGCGCTGCCGGAACTGACCAGCTACAAGTGGGTGGTTCGGGGACAGGGCCAGGTAAGGCCCCGATAAGCGTTCACGGCATCAACGAGCGAGCCTTGGTGCGTTCGGTGCGTTCATAGGCGAGCAATGCTTTGAAAATACTCATCTCGGGATCTGCTGGCAAACCATCGGCCAAGCGGTAAATCTGCTCGTAATACCAGCCGAGCTTGGCGAAACCGTTGGCAACCTTGATCAATCCGACCGAAGAATTGGGACCCAGAAAGCCCGGGCCGAGCCTCAGGTCGCGCTCATAATCCGGGGCAGCCTCGAGTTGACCTGAAAGAATTTTCCCGGGGAATGCAGCATCCAGGCACAAGGGCCGACCCAGGCCGATCATGTCAACGCCCCCCTCGGTCAGCGCCTCTTCCATACCCTCCCGAGACCTGAATCCTCCCGTCACCATTAAGGGCATCTTCGCCACCTTGCGGGCCTCGACGGCATACTTGAAAAAGTAAGCCTCCCGCGCGCGGGTGCTCTCACGTACTTTTTCCTCGTACAGCGGTTCCAGCCCGCCGATTTCCAACAAACGGGGCTGCTCGTAGGTGCCACCGGAAATTTCCAGGAGGTCGAGGCCTTCCTGGTTCAGCATTTCAATCACGCTCAGGCAATCTTCGAAGGCAAACCCGCCCTGCTGGAAGTCTGCAGAATTGAGCTTGACGGAAACCGCGAACCCCTCGCCAGTTGCGGATTTGACCGCGCGGATGCACTCCAGCAGCAATCGTGCACGGTTTTTCAGCACGCCGCCCCATTCATCATCGCGAACATTGACCTTGGGTGACAGGAATTCGGACAACAGGTAGCCATGGGCGCTGTGCACCTGCACACCCTCAAAACCCGTCTGCTCAGCAACGCTTGCTGCATGGGCAAAACGGGAAATCACGTTGCGAATCTCATCACCGCTCAGCGCTCGAGGCTGGCCGAATTGTCCCCCGGGAAGCGCCAGCGGAATGGCCGAGGGCCCCACGGGTTCATTGGCGATGCGCTTTGGCGTCTGCCGCCCGGCATGGCTGATCTGCATCCAGAGCTGTGCGCCGCCCTCTCGGCCGGCCTCAGCCACGGCTTCGAGCCCGTTGATTTGTTCTGCGTTCTGTGGACCGTCGATCACGATGTTTCCGGCACGCTCAAGGTAACGCCGATCGACTTGCACGTTACCGGTAATCAGCAAGCCTGAACCACCCCGGGCCCAGCTCCGGTAAAGCGTGACATGCCGGTCCGTCGCGCGATTCTCGGCATCCGCCAAACCCTCTGTCATGGCCGCTTTACACAAGCGATTCTTGATCCTGCTGCCGTTGGGTAAGACCAGTTCTCGATCGATTTTCGGGATGATCCTCATAAAATAGAAACCCTTCGTTTTTTAAGCACCAAAAACCGTCTTTGATTCGATACAAAGAGGGCATTCCCACAACAATGTTACTGCCTCAAACCGTATCTGCCGAGTTGAGCACACGTGAATTTACCTCGTGAAGGGACTGTGGCCGGGCGGACAGTCATCTTGTGGCTGCCCGATTGCCAATTTGAAATACGATGGAAGCCCCGGGCGAGTGAAGTTAGACTGTAACTGTAAACGCTTACATTCTCGGGGGAAAGCAAACATGATTAATTTAAAATTCGGGCGCCTGGCCCTTGCGTCACTGGCCGCCAGCCTCGGCCTTGACGCGCTGGCTCAGGACTTAATCTGGAGTGATGAGTTCAATGCCGGATCGCAGCCGAACACGGGCTATTGGGCATACGACCTCGGAGGCGGGGGCTGGGGAAACAACGAATTACAAACCTATACCGATTCGCCTGATAACGTTCGCGTTGAAGGCGGACACCTGGTCATCACCGCCCAGGAGGTTTCACTCAAGGGCAAGCGAAAAAGCTACACCTCCGCCCGTCTGAAAACACAGAATAAAGTGACCTTCAAGTACGGGGTGCTCGAGGCACGAATTCAGGTTCCCGACCTCGCAGAGGGCCTGTGGCCGGCTTTCTGGACCCTCGGTGCCGATTTTCCGGTCGTGGGGTGGCCCGCATGTGGCGAACTGGACGTCATGGAAATGGGTTCGGTGAGCGCGCTCGCTGACGGCGTCGTCAATCGCAGGGTGGGCTCAACAGCGCATTGGGAGCACGGTGGCGGCTACGCCGGATATGGTCTGACGCTCGATGCAGGCGCCAATCTGAACGACAGCTTTCATACCTTCAGGATGGAGTGGGATCCGCTTTTCGTCTCTACCTACCTGAATGGTCAACTCATCTGGACGATGGATATCTCCGCAGGGGCCTGCACCGATTGCACTGAATTCCACCAGCCTCATTTCATTATCATGAACATGGCAGTGGGTGGCAGTTACACCGGTCTTTTCAGCTATCGGGACATCGTGGGTCAGTTTCCACGCGAGATGCGCGTTGACTGGGTTCGAATTTACGCCAACGAGTGGACAGAAATGGGCGGTTCAGCCTTTCCCGGCACCGAGGTCCTGGTGGGAGACATCAGCCTCGGCACTTCCGGCCGGAAGCGCGTCCGCGCCACAGCCGACGTGCTTTTGCTCGATGACAAGGGAAATCCGGTCAGTGGTGCCCTCGTCACCGGAGAGTTCAGCGGCTCCCACAACGAAGTGGTGTCAGCGCAGACGGACGGCTCAGGCTCGGTGAGCCTGGTCACATCATCACGAGCGCAAAATGCTGCTTTCAGCTTCTGCGTCACCAACGTCAGCCATCCGTCGTTGGTTTACACGCCTGCCAGCAACGTCGCCTCTTGCGACACCTTTCCCTGAGGACATTCGGGGAACAGGCCAGCAACCCAGGCCCTGAGCAGACAACTGGCTAGGATCATGTCCCACTGATCAGGCCATCCTGGTCGGCTCGCC
>CAXQNK010000140.1:0-55340 GCA_964225175.1 Candidatus Nitrosopumilus sp.
ATCTCACGACAAGTTTCGGGCAGCACAGGTACGAGCGCTACGTCGCTAGCGGTTTGAAGAGGTGTTTTCCAAGTAACGGCAAAACTGTCTTCCGTCATCTGCTGAATTTGCAAAAGCGACGGAGCGAAGCGATGCGCCTGGACATCGAAGGCGCTTAGTGCAGCAATTAATAGCAACCAAGCCCTCATTGGCGGTGCACCTCGTAGCGGGTCATCATGGCGCGGACAGCGGCGTCGAGCGTTTCCTGCTCTCGGTCGGTCTTCAGATCCCAACGAAGCTGATCAACAACCTCATCAAACTGTTGAGGTCGTTCCACCTCGAAGTTGTGGAGGTAAATGAGATGCTGGCCAAATACCGAAGCTACAGCACCGATCCAAGACGACGATGCCGCGCCTTGCTCTACTCGTGACCTTAAGGCGTCGGTAAATTCACTCCCGAATTGCGAATGCACCTCGCCCCATCGTACTTGCATAAAGTTAAAACCAGACAGGAAGGCGGTGCCATATTGCAAAGCTGCTTGCGGCGACAATCCTTCAGAACGAATAAGCGCCAAGATTTCTGCCGCGTGATCACTCGAAACATCCCGTAAAAAAACATGGCTAAAACTGACGCGGGCCGGCGCCACAAAATCACTTTGACGGCGGGTATAAGCTCCACGTAAATCGCTCTCGGCAATAGTTTGCTGTGACACGCCGGCAGTCATAAGTTGTCTCATCACTTGCACTATTCGCCTCCGAATAACCTCATCGGTCAGATGTTGATTCAGGGCCATAGCACGCTCGACCAACTCAGCGTCCGTCGCGTCACTCGCTGGATCCAGAAAGCGCATGTTGCGTATCAAACGTTGCTCGACGGCGGGGTCACGCTCGTGAAGCCCTAATTTAAGCCCTTCCCTAAACAACAGCTCATCCTGCAGCTCCATGTCGATGAAACGCTCCATATCCTCGCGGGCTGGCGTTCTCCCCGTTAGCTGAGAAAAGCTCTTTGCCACCAAATCAAGTCGCGCCATACTCGGGGGACCCAGAATTGGCATCGGTTCGGGAAAGAGCCTGACAAGCGCTAGGTGCAAGAGGAAACCCAGCACCAAGAAGTGGGCCCAAACGGGGCCCGGTAGGAAACGTTTGGTAAAAAACACGGGCAGAGAATTAGTCATCAACTGTGGAGACGGATAGGAAGTATAAACCACCTTCCGTTGGTTGATCTTCATCGCCATGATCCAATACTGCCGGTTGAAAATGCTAACTTAGAAGCTGGACCAGTTTTTTCAGGCCAGGTCACCCGAGTTTGAGCCCTAATGATGAGTTCGCTGATTATTTCACTTGGGATGTGGGCAGTTTCGGTCCGCAATTAAAGACGCCGGACATGCTTCCCAAGGAGTATGCGCGCGAGACTTTTAAGCGGGGAATGCTTTATGAAAAGTCCCTGGGTACTAACCCCTTCAAGTTTGGCATGATCGGCTCTACCGACTCGCATACCTCGCTCTCCACCACCGACGAGGCCAACTTTTTCGGCAAGATTGCCGCGGTAGAGCCTACGGCCGACCCGATCCGCTTTAGTGAGATTATCACCGGGCGCCTCACTCCCGATGACCCTACCGACGACCAAACCCATGAGCAGGCCTTGGCCGCAGGTTTGGCGGGTGTTTGGGCTCGAGAAAATACGCGCGAAGCGCTGTGGGACGCAATGAAGCGCAAGGAAGTCTTTGCCACAACGGGGACTCGCATGCGCGTACGGGTGTTTGGCGGCTTTGACTATGTTGAGGACGACCTCTACCGAAGTGACTTTGCCCGCCACGGTTATGCCAATGGTGTCCCCATGGGTGGTGATCTCACCGCTGCCCCTGACGGCAAGACGCCATCGCTGCTCATCGCAGCATTGCGTGATCCCGATGGCGCTAATCTTGATCGCATTCAGGTGGTGAAGGGGTGGACTAATCCTGATGGTTCTGCGGGGGAACAGGTCTACGATGTGGCATGGTCAGGAGATCGGCAGAAAGATGCAAACGGTAAAGTGCCGGCGGTAGGCAATACCGTCGATATTAAAACGGCGTCTTACTCCAACAGTATCGGTGCACCCATTCTTAGCGGCTACTGGAAGGATCCCGATTTTGACCCCGAGCAACGTGCCTTCTACTACGTGCGGGTGCTTGAGATCCCTACGCCGAACTGGACCACCTATGATCACGTCTATCTTGGCGTCGAGCTGTCCAAGAAAGCAGTGCCATACCAACAGGAGCGGGCCTACACGTCTCCGATTTGGTATACGCCCTGAGCAAGCTCGAGCGCGGGCGACCGTACCTAAGGAAAGCCACCCGCAGGGTGGCTTTTTTCTTGGCGGAGGCGGCGGCAGTTTGAGCTGCGCAGTGCTCCGGCAATACCCATTCACCGGTCAGATCTGAACAGCAATCTGACATTGTTTTGCTCTTGAGTTTTGCTAACGGCCAAATAAATTGATAGCTTTGTTCCTGCTTTAATTTTCATTTTCTTGTATGTTTATGAGACTGGATAATGCCCGGACAATAAAATGAGTGAAAAAGTAGAGCAAGCTAAAACAAACCAACCTAAATTTAACTCTTTGAGTAGCTTGCCTGAAAGATTTGCCGAAGCGCCACTTTCAAGGCGATTTCTTACGCTATGCCAAGCAAAGGCCGCAACATGAAAAAGACTTGTCAAAAATGTAGCTACAACAATACCAGTACAAAAATACAGAAGTAATACCATCTAAACTAGCCTCCATTTTTTTGCGACACCACCCCAGCGCGCACAGGTGAGAAGATTCTCGCCGCGATCGATGACTGCAGGACTAATACGGCAAGGTCGTACTCAAGATCGGCGTCATCAAAAACTGATCAGCTGTGCAGCATCAACACCGGAATATTGGCCTTATGCAGCATGTGGTCCGTCACGCCACCGAAAATTCTTTCCCGAAAGCGGCTGCGACTGTAAGCGCCCATCACGAGCAAATCGGACCTGGCATCACGATAGGACTTCAGGATTGCCTGCGCATCGCCTTTACCGCGCGTCCTGACTCGTTTCGCCTTAATACCGCGATGCGCGAGGTAGTTGGCCAGGTGCGACGATTTCGGACCCAGCGCATTCTCCGGACCAAAGGTCACAATATTGACCTCGTCCGCCTGATCGAGAAGCGGCAAGGCCGCCGCCACCGCGCGCGCGGCCTCGCTGCTCTGATTCCACGCTATCGCAATCCGTTTGCCGATGCTGATATTGCCTGTCTGTGGCAGAATGAGTACGGGCCGAGCCGAATGCAGTAACGCGGCATTCATGAAAATACCGGCGAGCTTGCTGTCCTTCTTTGCCGGCCTTGATACGACCAGCAGGTCAGAAACCGGGCCATGAATCGTTAGAATCCGGCCCGGAGAACCGACTTTTTCGGTCCATAATGCACCCCGCTTTGCCCGCGCCCGTTTGATCAGTTCGTAATCGAATTTTTCGGCCACCTTGCCGAACAGCGCGAGCGCCTTGGTATGACTGCTGGCCGTCTTTTTCTTCTTCCCGGCTTTCTCCCACTCGGCATCAATGCCACCCAACAACCCGAGGTCAGCCGGCATTGATACTTTGGAATAGGAGTGATCGCGAATGTGGCAACCGATGATGCTCGCATCGAGCCGTTGCCCCAAATCAAAAGCGGTTTTCAGCGCCCGCGCGCACTCGGGACGATCAGCAACAGGTACCAGGATAACCTTCATAAATTTTCCTCTGCAGAAAATATTTTCGCCAGCTGTTTACCTTAGCAGCAACGGCGCAACGGGTCGAACCCGTATCGGCTGACCACCGAGCCAGAACACTGTGCCCGAATCTCTGGTAGATTGAGAACAAGAGCTGCGCCCGGCTTTTGGGCAACAGTCACATCAAATCATTGGACGGTGGGTAAATGGCCAGAAGAATAGGTGTAGACATCGGCGGTACATTTACCGACCTGCTTTGCTATGACGACCAGAGCCATTCGTATCGGGTCGAAAAAGTACCAACCGTGCCTGAGCACCCCGAACAGGGCTGCATTGACGCGGTCAGTCGGTCGATTTCAGGTGAACTGCTGAAAGAAACCGAGTATTTCCTGCACGGCACCACGGTGGGCATCAACGCCCTGCTCGAACGCAAGGGAGCCAAAGTGGGTTTGCTCGCCACCGCCGGTTTTCGTGATGTGTTGGAGATTCGCCGCGGCGATCGTGCAGAAATGTATAACCTGATCTGGACGCCGCCTCCTCCAATCGTACCTCGCCACCTGCGACTGCCCATTACCGAACGGATGCTGGCAGATGGCAGCATTCATCAGGAACTGGTCGAAGAAGATGTCCTTAAGGCATTGCGGACTTTCCACGAGGAAGGCGTCGATAGCATCGCGGTGGCCTACCTCAACGCTTATGTCAACCCGGACCATGAATTACGCAGCGAAGCGATTTTGCGCGCGGCCGGCTTCACCGGGGCCATCTCCCTGAGCCATCGGATCTCTGGTGAGCATCGCGAATATGAACGCACCACGACCACGGTTGTTGATGCTTTTGTGCGCCACCGGATGCGCCGCTACCTGAACCTTCTGGAACAGGAACTCGGCAACCGGGGCTTTGATGGACAATGCCTGATCACCCGCAGCGGCAGTGGCTGCATGACATTCGGCGAAGCCCAGGAAAGACCGTTTGAAACCATCATGTCTGGCCCGGTGGCAGGCGCCGAGGGGGCGGCCGAGTTGACCAGGGCGCTGAAACTTGGTGACCTGATCACCGCTGACGTGGGCGGTACCAGTTTCGATACCTGCCTCATCATCGGGGGCAGGCCCCAGTTACTCTACGAGGGCGAGGTTATTGGTCTGCCCCTGCAAACCCCCTGGGTCGATGTGCGGTCCATCGGCGCGGGCGGCGGTTCCATCGCCCACGTGGACGCCGGTGGTCTGCTCAAGGTCGGTCCGCAGTCGGCCGGCGCTGAGCCAGGGCCCGCCTGTTACGGGCGTGGCGGCAAGGATGCCACTTTAACCGACGCGGCCTTTCTCCTTGGTATGCTCGGTGAGGGCCAGCTGGCATCCGGTGTCACGCTGGATAAAGGCAAGGCAGAGCAGGCCATTGCCCGGGTTGCCGCAGAACTGGAGATGAACAGTGAGCAATGTGCCCGGGGCATCATTCGCATTGCCTGCGCCAGTATGTCCGAAACCATCCGGGAGATTACGATCGAGCAGGGCACTGATCCACGAAGCATGAGCCTGCTCGCCTTTGGTGGTGCCGGCCCCCTGCTGGCCTCCATGTTGGCGGATGAATTGGAGATTCACCAGATTATTGTCCCGCCCTACGCCGGCAACTTTTCCGCCTGGGGACTGCTCGGTGCCGACCTCGTACGGGCTGGAGCGTCCAGCCAGATCATGCCGGTGAACGATGACAACCTGTCTATCGGGAATGACATTCTTCGTGAACTGTTCAGTGAATTGGAAAGTCGCGAGGGAGTTCAGGGAAGCGCCAACTGGCAAAAAGAAATCGCACTCGACATGCGCTATCGCGGGCAGGAGCATTCCGTGTCCATCAACCCACCCAGCCGCGACGGCACGATCAGCTGTCAAAGCGACGAACTGGCGCAGCTGTTCATGGATGCCTATGAGGCCGCGTTTGGCGGTACCCTGGAGGCCACCGCTGAAATCGTCTCGCTGCGCGCAACGCTGCGGCAGTCTCTCCCAGAAAGAAAGTTCACCATCAGCGATTACCCTGAACACCCGGTCATAGGCGCTAGGAGTCTGTCAGCATGGTCCTTTCAACAGAGCGAGTGGCAGGATTTCAAACTCTATAACCGCTCGCAGTTGGAGAGCGGCAAGACCTATCAGGGCCCGGCCATCGTAACAGAGCAGACCACGACCACTTACATCGACAGTAATGATTCATTCAGCAGCCTCGAGAACGGCTGCCTGTTGATCAACCATAAAGGAGCCAAAAAGTGATGGATGCGAATCATTCCGAAAATCACCATTACAAGGCTGACCCGGGGGAGCCTCTCGGTATAAAGGACCCTGACCCCGTGACCACGGAAATTCTTCGCAATGCGCTGAATTCCGCCGCAAACCAAATGAAAAATACCCTGGTGCGCGCGTCCTTCTCGCCGATCATCTACGAGGTGCTGGATTTCGCGGTTGCCCTCTACGATCGGGACATCAGGCTGCTCGCACAGGCGCCGAGCCTGCCGATTTTTATGGCCACAATGAATTTCTGTATCGAAGCCGCAGTGGCAGGGGTTGGCGGTGAGGAAAACCTCGAACCCGGCGATATCATCCTCTACAACCTCCCCTATGGCACCGGCTCGCACGCCCAGGACGCCGCCATTGTGATGCCAATATTTCTTGATGATGGTTGCACCCTGATCGGCTATGCCACCAACAAGGCCCACTGGCTGGACATCGGCGCCAAAGACCCTTATTGCACCGACACCACCGATATTTTCCAGGAGGGCGTGATTTTCCCCGGAGTCAAACTTTATCGCAAAGGCGAAAAGGTCAGAGACATCTTCAAAATGGTGGAAGCCAATTCGCGTATGCCGGTTGGCGTGCTTGGTGACATCAATGCACAGGTCGCCAGTGCGCGCGTGGGCGCTAGAGAATTGCTGCGGGTGGTGAACCGTTTTGGCATGGAAACGTTCAAGTATTCGGTGGAGCGGATGTTTGACGCGGGTGAACTGGTGATCAGAAAGTATTTTGAGAGCATCGATAACGGTCGTTATGTCGGTCACGGAGTCATGGATGACAATGGCGTCGATACCGACCTGATCGAATTCGATGTGATTGTCGAAGTCGATGGCTCGACGGTGCGCATGGATTACTCCGGCGCACCGGACGCCCAGCGCGGGCCAATTAACTGCCCCTTACCATCAACCGTCTCCGCCAGCCGGGTCGCCATCACCATGCTGGCGGGTGCTGGCGAGCCACCCAATGAAGGTCATCTCCGACCGGTGGAGGTGATCACCCGGCCCGGCTCCATGTTTCATCCCGTGCCGCCCTCGCCGTGTTACCTGTATGGCTGGTCTGCCATTTCCGCAATGGAGGGAATCTACGAGGCGCTGGCGAAGGCTGTACCCACACAGGTACCGGCGGGGTCAGCGGGAGACATCTGCGCCGCTGGGGTCTGGGGTAAAAAGGACAGGAAATACGGCGAACCCTGGTTTGGTGGCAGCCCCTTCCCCATGGGACAGGGTGGGTTCGCCAATGGCGATGGCAGTACCATGATTCACGTTGCAGAGTCTGCGGCCCGGTTTCCCCCGGTGGAAATATGGGAAGCATTGTATCCCTGGATATTCGAAAAATTCGAATTAAGCCAGGACAGTGCCGGCGCAGGCGAATTCCGCGGTGGTCTGGGCATTGATATTGTTTACGAGGTGCTGGAGGATGTCGGCCTGCTGTCCGCGATAGAACGTACCAAGGTCCCTGGCTGGGCGGCCAATGGCGGCACCTCGGGCAGACCCAACGGGGTCACCATTACCTACCCCGATGGTCAACAGAAAAAATTTGGAAAAATAACCGGACTGGAACTGCCCAAGGGTTCAAAAATAGCGATTCATTGCGGCGGTGGTGGCGGTTACGGAGAGCCCCGCAATCGGGACCCTGAAAGGGTGAAGTTGGATTTGAAAGAGGGTTATATCTCACCAGCCTTCGCGGCAGCGAACTACGGGTATAAGAGCCGATCAACGGGGTAACAAACCGCGACCTGGCCGCTGACCGCAAAGGCTCAGAGCGATGGATGGCTTGGAGGCTGTTGATTACCCACGGCCAGGCAGGCCACAAGCCCGGGATATACGTCCTACACCAAACCCCTGATTGCCCGGGTCAGTCATTATTGGTGCGTCTCGAAAACTCAATCACCCCACGTGAAGTGTATTGAAAAGTTGCCCGCAAGACCCCGATAGAGCCGGAAGAACCTGCCGCCCTTGCGCACCTGCCAGAAGCTCAAGGCCACGTCGAATCGTTCCCATTGTTTACCAACACCCAGCACGGCACCGACCTCCAGCTCGGCCTCATTGAGAATGATCAATGACCGCACCGAGGGTGGCAGCGAGCCCGGGAAATCCTCCACGCACACATCAACACCCTGTGTCGGGCAACGCCAGTTGGCAATGACGACGCAAGACTTAACGCCCGGATTGTGTTTCCCCACGGGGGCTGCACGCATTTTTTTGTCAACGATACGGAACGGCTGCTGATTCTGCAGGTAAATTGCTAAACTGGGATGATCAATAGCGAAATCGGGAAAACATGATCAGAATCATCCGGCATATCCGCTGCTTGCGTGGGCTGGCCTCGCCCAGCCAATGGTTGAAGCCCATCATGCAGGCCAGTGGGCTGTGCGTGCTGCTATCTTCCGTGAGCCTTGCTGAAGAACCGGACCTGTTTGCGGTGACCACGACGGATTTGGGTCATGGTGTGTTTTCATACGGCTCATTCTCTGCACGAAGCCTGTTTGTCATTACCAGCGACGGTGCGATCGTCACTGATCCGGTCAATGCCAGACACGCACAAGGCATGCGGGCAGCAATCGCAATGCTAACCGACAAGGCGGTCAAATATGTCGTCTATTCCCACCAGCACTGGGATCACGCTGCGGGCGGCGGTGTGTTCGCTGAAGAGGGCGCAAAGTTTGTCAGTCACGAAAACTGCCTCGCGCACTGGGAACGTAATCCGCATCCCGATATCGTGCTGCCGGACCAGTTGATTTCGGACAGCGGAACCATTGAACTCGGTGACCGCACGTTGGAGCTGACCTATCTCGGACGCAATCACGGCGATTGCATGCTGGTCATGCAGGTTCGCGGTTCGGACGTGCTCTACGTCAATGACCTGGTCACGCCCTACAGTGTCGGGCTGGGCTCCATGCCCGATTACGACCCCATGGCGTGGATTCGCAGCCTTAAGGCTCTGGAAGCCGATGAGGGGTGGTCGAGAATGGTCGGCGGCCATGGTGTCCCGGTTGCACCTCGCGACGCTCTGGTGCAGAGGCGGCGATATCTCGAGGCCGTGGCTGCAGCAGTAAAGGATGGAATGGCTCGCGGACTTCGATACGATGCCTTGTATGAGCAGATTGAATTGCCGCAGGAGTTCAGGGGCATGCGAGGCTATGACGCGCAACTCTTACGCGCGGCAGAGCGGTTCTTCCATTACTACAACATGGGCTGGTAGCGCCCGCGTCATTGCCTTCGTCTAAGCCTCCAGTGATGGCCCTGTGTCATCTTCCTGTTGCGTGGTTTCTTCGTGCCAACGAAAGATGTTCAGCTCGATGAAGATAAACGCGACCAACCAAAGGAATGCATCCCAGAAATCAAGGAAATCACCCTCCAGGCCCCAGTATCCAGCCGCAACAAACAGGATGCCGTACAGAAATATTTTCAACCAGCGTCCAACGCGAATGAGCTGATCAGTGAGACGATCTCTTAGCTGCAGATAAACCTCCACCTCGAGCAACGCGACAATCAACAACCAGTCAGCAGCGTTCACTACGTCTACCGCGGCCAGCTTGAGCGCATCCTGAATGGCGGGCAGCGTGCCAATGATTGACGTGTTTTCAATCCGGTACAGTGCAGCGTCGCCAAGCGCAAGGCACGAACTCTCATCAAGGCTGCGATACTCGTCCAGATATTCCAGCCATGTAAATCCGGACCCAGCCAGTGCGCACAGGTCCGTGGCTTGGAATGTGACAAACTGACTGATCAGCAGATACTTGGAACAGTAACCGTAGAATGCGTAGATAATCAGGAAGTAACAAACCGTCCGCAGGCCATGCAGGATCCATTTCAGATTGCCGCGCAGCCTGTCGTCGTCGATTACTGCCGTCTCAAGCTCGAACAACAACAACAAGACGAGCCAGGCGGCCGTGTCAACGGCTGCGGAAAACGCCTCGACCGCGTTGCGCCAGCTGATGTCGCCGCGAAAGGTCTGGGCACTGGCAGCGAGGTCTTCCTGGAAAAACAGCACGACATTCCAGAGCAACAGGAGGTAAATGGTGTACTTGAAAGCCCGAAACACTGTCTGGGGGTTTTCACCCGCTTTTCGAAGCAAACCCTGCATCACGGTTCAGCCGATGTCATGTCCCGCAGGCGATAGGCATGACAGGCCGCACCGAATGCCCTGAATATCTCCAGGGATTCGGGATGCGACATCACCCTCCACTCCGGATGCCATTGAACGGCAAGTGTAAATCCGGGCGCGTCAGCCACCACGAAGGCCTCTACCAGGCCGTCCTCGGCAATCGCTTCAACGCGCAGGCCGTCACCGAGGCGGTCCACCGCCTGCGAATGCAAGGAATTGACCATGGCCTGCGAAACGCCGGTGATCTGTTCCAGCCAACCACCGGCCACGAAGTCGATCCGGTGGGAGGGACCGTACTGAACTTCCAGCGGGTCGTCGGGATTTTCCTTGTGCACCCGGTATCCCGCCACCTCATGAATTTTCTGATGCAGAGTGCCGCCAAATGCAACGTTCATCTCCTGGAAACCGCGGCACACCGCAAAAACCGGCATGCCCACGCGGATCGCGGCAGGAATCAGCGCCAGTGCCGCTATGTCCCGCTCAGGATCATGCCAGGTTCCAGGCTCACTGGGATCACCCAGGTAATGGTGAGGTTCGACATTGGACGGACTGCCAGGCAGAAACAAACCATCGAGACGATCCAGTATGTCCAGCACGTCGAATCCGTCCGCAAGCAACGGCAATAAAACAGGATAGGCCTCTGATGCGTCAGCGATGGCCTGCAGGTATTTCTCACCGGCCATGTGAAACGGATGAGGCCCCAGCGTGCGGCGGTCTGAGATGACTCCAACGACGGGGCGGTTGTTGGCGGTCATGCGCTGACCGGGGGTATCCCGCCATTCCGAGTAGCGTAAAGGCAGAGAAATTCAACGCCCAGCGAGACTCCCGCATATGCAGTGATTTCACCCGAATCATAGGCCGGCGCGACTTCGACAAGGTCCATACCCACGAGGTTGATCCCAGCCATGCCCCGCAGAATTGACAAGGCCTGGTGAGTCGTCAGCCCGCCACATACCGGGGTGCCTGTCCCGGGTGCAAAGGCCGGGTCGAGACAATCAATGTCGAATGTCAGATACACCTTATTATCCCCGAGAATTTCCCGCGCCCTTTTAACCGTGGCCTCGATTCCCCGCTCATGCACCCAATTGGCATCAAGCACATTGAATCCGAGCGTATCGTCGTTGGTGGTGCGAATTCCTATTTGCACGGACGTTTCCGGGTCAACAATGCCATCCAAGGTTGCCCTGTAAAACATCGTTCCGTGGTCGACACGTTCTCCATTGTCCGCCCAGGTGTCGGTGTGAGCATCGAAATGCAAAAGCGACAGCTTGCCGTGGACCTTGGCATGCGCTCGCAATGCCGGGTAGGACACGAAGTGGTCACCACCGAGCGAAAAGCACGCCACACCCTGCGACACGATCTCTGAAATATGCGCCTCGATCGTGGCTGGAATCTTCTCAGGATCGCCATAATCGAACGAACAATCGCCGTAATCGACGATGGACAGCACTTCCAATGGATCAACGTCCCATGGCCATGGCCGAGCCCAGGTAAAACTCGAAGAAGCGCTTCGCAACGCCCGTGGACCAAAACGTGCCCCCGGGCGATTGCTCGTTGCGGTATCGAAGGGGATGCCGGTCACGGCAACGTCGACACCTTCCAGGTTATGACTCAGGCGTCGCCGAAGAAAACTGAGCGCACCCGCGTACGAGGGGCATGACGGGTTGCTTCCCTTCAGTTCGGTGGAGGTAAACGCGCTGTCCCAGTTTTTCTTGAATTCACTCACGTCATTGACCTTTCAGGTTTTCGACTGATTCAGTTTAGCCCTATTTTGGCCCCGAAACATGCTCATTGCTCACGCAAAAGTGGTTTCAGACAATTCATTGACCGCCCTGAATGCTTGCTCGATGGCCACGTGTGAATACGCATCGGCGCCCGCATCGGCGTTGGCAAAAACCACCGACCCAAATCGCCTCCGGGCAAGTTCATGAGGCGCAGAACCCGGCGGCCACTCTGGGTCCCAGAGGTCCAGGTAATCGTAACTGTAACCGTGTGGCCATCGATTGACCGTAATCGCCAGGATATCTTTACCTGCATTGAAGCCGGCTGGACCAAGTATGCCATTGAGTACATAGCGGATTTCGCGTTCGAAATCCGAGAATGGCATGGCGAGCAGGCGAGCCCGCGATGCGCGGTGTTGCTCCCGGGCTGCCAGGCCGGCCACCGGCGGCGACAGTGACCCCCAGAACATCATGACGGCCGCGTCGGGGTCCGACCATGGATGCTGGTAATGTTCTGTCTCTATTCCCTTGACCAACCAGCATGCGCCATGCATTCGGCCCGGACACTGCGCGCCGGAAAACTGCAGGCGATCGGCCGCTTTTGTATCGCGCAGGAGAACATTGGTCAGTATCAGGGGCCGCTTCACCTGGTAGGCCAGGGCCTCTTTCTGTGTGTCTGGCAGGTCGGGACACAGGTAAGGAATGATTGAATGGTAGCACGCCATGACACAATGACGAGCGTTGACGCGCACGAACTCCCCTGAACGCGCATAAGTGACGCTCACCCCCGCTGAATCATTAAGCACGTTCACCACCGTGGAGTTGAGTCGCAGGCGAACCGCGGCCGAGTCCTCGTCAAGTTTTGAGTAATCAAAACGCGCCGTCACGATGTCTGCATTCGGGGGGCCGGGATCAACCTTCGGTATGAGGGAACGGACCAACAATCGGGCCACAGATGCGTTGCCGTCTGGAAACATGGCCGAGCCCGCTCCGACATGGCTGGTGCCAGTATCGCGCGGACCTCCAAGCAGATGCCACATGGGCAAGCCGGTATCGCCACATTCGGCCAGCGAGAGGCTGTCTGCGCCTATGCCCCAATATCCATGTGTCGAATTCACGAAAAGCCCGGCGGCAGCCTTGGTCAATCCGCCATATTGCTTGATGAAATCCGTATAGCTGATTCCGCGCATGAACGCAGCACGCTCATCCGGACCCCGGTCCGCAAGCACATCCGTTTGTGCAGCATAAAAGCGCTTCAGAGACCGGATCGAAGCGGCATCAAGGGGAACCTCGTCCAACTGCTCGAGAATCCGATCGAAATTTCCGTGTCGCAGGGCAAAGCCCGGCAGCAACGCGTGCGCTCCGAAGGTCTCGGCATCAAAATAAGCGGAAACACCCCGGGGCCCGTCCGCGCCGTAATTGAAGTTCTGGCGCTCGATCAACTGCTCAATATCTATACCCAGTTCAGCAATGAGGGCGGATACCGTGTCACTGAATGCCGGGTATTCCAGGTTGAAAGTGCCTCCCCAGGCGAGGCGCATCGAGCCACCCTGGTGGAATTCGTTGCGCTTGGCGTGGCCCCCGAAATCATCATGATTTTCAAGAATGAGAATGCGCGCATCAGGGCCGTATTGTTTCCGGTAATAATGAGCTGCGGCCAAGCCACTGATTCCCCCACCCACCACGACCAGGTCGTAGCGCTCCGAGCTGTCGCGCGGCGAATCGAACGCCCGACCCTCTCGCGCGAGGGCGTGAGCAACTTCGAATGAGCCGGGATGCGACCCCCGCATTCCAGTCCGGACCGGCGGATAATCAGCCGCATGTACAGGCGCCGCGCTAGCCAGATTTGACAGCGGCAGGCTTAAACCCAACGCCCCGAGACCCACATCATGTATGAAATCACGCCGACCGATGTCGGCCTGCATCCCCAGATCGCGATCCCGCTTATTCAAGCGCCTGCTCAGCCGGAACTCAGGGACTGCTGCGTCAGGTCAAGGCAGCGTCCGGCCTTCTCGACCAACTCATCGATATGAGACCGCTCGCAAATCAGAGGGGGAGACACGATCATGCTGTCGCCGACCGCGCGCATGACCAGGCCATTGGCGAAGCAGAAATCACGACAGCGCGTGCCTGCCTGCAGATCCTTGTGAAAACGCTGACGGGTCGCCTTGTCCGCGACAATTTCCAGCGCGCCCACCAGGCCGATGCTTCGCGCCTCGCCGATAAGTGGGTGGTCAGCAAGGGTTGACCAGGCCGAGTTGAAATACGGTCCTATATCATTTTTTACATGCTCGAGTATTCCCTGGTCCCGCAGGCACGTGATATTTGCGATGGCCACCGCGCACGCCGCCGGATGCCCGGAGTAGGTGTAACCATGGGCAAATTCACCGCCCTGCGTGGAAATCACCTCACCAATGCGGGCACCCACCATGACACCGCCCAGCGGCAGGTATCCTGATGTAACGCCCTTGGCGAAAGGCATCAGGTCAGGCTCAATGCCCAGCCGTGTGGATCCAAACCACTCACCCAGTCGACCGAAACCCGTGATGACTTCGTCGGCAATCAGCACGATGTCGTATCTGCTACAGATTTTCTGGATTTCCGGCCAGTAGGTCTCGGGAGGAATAATCACACCCCCGGCACCCTGCACAGGCTCGCCAATGAAGGCCGCCACGTTCTCGGGGCCAAGCTCAAGTATGCGCTCCTCCAGCAGTCTTGCCTGGCGAACACCAAACTCCTGCGGAGACAGATCTCCACCAAGTTCAAAGTAATAGGGCTGCTCGATGTGCGTGACATGATTGACCATATCGCCCGTCTGCTCATGCATGGCATTCATCCCCCCCAGCATCCCGGCTGCGACGGTGCTGCCGTGATAGGCATTTTTACGGCTGATAAAGATTTTCCGATCCGGCTGACCGACGAGGTCCCAATATCGCCGCACGAGCTTGATCACCGTGTCATTTGACTCCGAGCCTGAGCCGGTGAAAAAGGTGAGTTCGAAGCCCGGCGGGCTGATCTCGGCAAGCAGACGTGAGAGCTCAATGGCAGGCGGATGGGCCGTCTGGAAAAAACTGTTGTAATACGGCAACTCACCCAATTGCCGACAACCTGCTTCGATGAGTTCCTTACGTCCATAACCCAGCGCAACGCACCACAATCCCGCCATTCCATCGAGGATTTTCTGACCATCGGAGTCAAATATGTAAGCGCCGTCAGCATGCGTGATGATCTTGGCGCCTTTCTGACCCAGTTCATGATGATCGGTGAATGGATGCAAGTAGTGTCGCTGGTCTGCGGTCTGCCAGTCGCGTGTGTCAATACTCATTACAACTCCCGGGCACGGGCTCAACAGCGTGGAATGACCTGTTGCGATCCCATTCCGACTATTCTATCGACACCCGGGACCGGGCGAAACTCCCGCAGGCTGACGACTGGGTTTGCCGGACGCGGAACGACGATCCGAGCCCGTGAAAATCGCTGTTTCAGGTTCGATCTCTGGCATGGTCCGGCTTCATTTCCTTATAATCATGCCTCTGGCAAGCCAAAGTTCACGGCCGCCAATGACAGGGGGACCTCGATGCCATTCTCCAGAAAAAGACCTGCGCTGCTGCTCTGTTTCATGCTGCCCCTGTGCGGCATTGCGAACCCCTCTCAATCCGACACGGACCGAATGAAGCAAACCCGGGCCGTCAACATCGACAAGATTCTCGAAGCTCAATTTACCGAGCCGGCACAGGAACCGGGATTTGGCGTCAGCAATCCCTACGCGGACAGTTCGCGCTTGAGCGTCGAGCAGTGGTATGCCACGTCAGAGCGTGACACCGCCGTGTGCGCGCTGCGATTCGAAGATGAAACACGAGACAGCTATTCACTGCAGGATTTCCCGGACCGACCGGCTGCAGAGGCTGCCGGGTTCATGGTCACTCACCATGGGCGATGCGGCAGTTGCTCCAGTCTCCAAGACCTTGCCATCTACATCGACACACCTGATTTGACCACGCCTGCGCGCGCCTGCTCCCGAAAGATGGGGGGCGCCAAGTCGATCAAAAAGTGTTACATCGCAAAAGTGGGATTCACCGAATCCTGCGCTGAATCATGGACTTACAATTCACGCAACACCAGGCAGCAGTGCACCAAGATCTGCACTTCGGACTACGGCGCAATGAACCTGATGCTGAACCGATACCCTGGTCCCAATACCGATGCCGATGGCAACCTCAGGCCCTGCCTGCAGTGTGACGAAGACCAGAGCGGAGCGGGCTTCAAGTACAGTGCCGGAAGAACCCGGAGAAATTCAGGGATCGAATCTGCAATTGAGCGGCATGCCGGTGAAACGCTGAACGTCGATCACAGCCTGTATTTCAGAGACAGCATCGGTGAGACGACCGCAGATCAGTCAGCAGACCGCTGAGTTTCACCCCATGCTCCAGGCCCTGCCCGGAGGGTGATGAGCGATCGCGATATCTCGAAGGTAACCCGGGTCTTCTGATTCATCGAGCAGGCGCGCTTTCAGGTGGCCCGAATAAACCGCATGGATGACAGCGCCGGGCGCATCGGCGTCCCCCACGCGGACAAGCGAGCACACACCCGCATCGGCAAGCTCTTCATCACGCCCTGAGAGCGCCTGATACAGGACATCTTCCGGCTCTCTGTGTCCGACCACCACGACGGATTGGGCCTCCACCTCGCAGGGTGCCCCGGTAAATATATTCTCCAGGTAAGCCACGCCCTCAGAATGGCTTTTGAGCAGCATCAGGGTGTGCAGGTCGATATCCCGCTCGTAGAGCGCCTGGTGCACAAATGGCTGTTCATTGGTCATCACGGTCCAAGCCGAAGCATGGCCAGCCGGCGTCGCGTAGGTGACCTGCAAGCCCTGTAGTGCAAGATGCTCGGCCAGGACACCGCCCATGTAGAAATTATCGAAGTCATAGAGCAGAACAGGTCCTGCAATTTCAACGCCTGCAGCAATGTCATCGGGCGTGAATACACCCGCTTGTTCCAGCCGACCCGTGGGGATCTCCAGCGAGGAGTACAAATGCCGGGTCCAGTTTGAGCCCGTCGCGATCATCAAGTGATGCTGCTCCATGCCCAAGAGATCATCCACTTCAAGTTCGCTGCCCGGATAAAGGGCGACCTGGCCCATTTGCTGCAACCTTCCCAGTCGGTAATCGACCACGCGCCCCCAGGCGGAGAGCCCGGGCAGAGCCGTCTCAAACCGCAACCGACCGCCGAGTTCAGCTTCTCGTTCCGCCAGCGTCACCTCGTAACCCCTCCGCGCAGCGGTCAGTGCCGCTTCCAACCCGGCTGGACCAGATCCAACCACGAGAACCCGCCGACCTTCACCGGTAGAGGAAATAATTTCAGGATGCCAGCCCCGCCTCCATTCCTCCCCCGCAGTCGGGTTCTGGGTACAGCGCACGGGGACCCCGTCATGCCAACTCGCGATGCACATGTTGCAGCCGATGCATTCGCGAATTTCATCCTCGCGACCTTCCATGATTTTCCGCGGTAGAAACGGGTCAGCAATCGATGGCCGAGCACCCCCGATCAGGTCTAGAATGCCACGCTTGATCTGCGAGACCATCGTATCGGGCGAGGTGAAGCGCCCCACGCCCACAACCGGGCGATCGGTCATGCTCTTCACGAAATCGATCACGGACTCGTGGGCGCCCTCAGGCCGGAACCGCGAAGCCCCACAGTCCGTGGGACTGGAATCCATCTTCACGTCCCACAGGTCTGGCACATCCCGAAGCTGGTCAAGCACCTCATGGGCCTGGGAGGGAAAATGCTCGCTTGGCTTGCCGCGCAGTTCTTCCAGGCTGACCCGCAAAGCGATTCCACAATGCTGGCCCACCACATCGCGGGTGGTTTCCAGCATTTCACGCACAAATCGACAGCGATTTTTTACGTTACCGCCGTAGGCGTCTGTCCTCTGGTTGTATTCCTCGATCAGGAACTGGTAGCCCAGGTAGCCCATGCCAGCATAGACATAAACGATATCGTAGCCTGCGGCCCTTGCCCTGCGTGCGGCCGCCGCCTGCCACGACAACATTTCACGGATATCAGAAAGGTCCATGGCACGCGGGCGCTGGTGACCGATGAACCCGACGTGAGTCGCCACCCAGGGCACGCCCGAGGGCGCATAGCCCGGCAAGCGTGAGCTTCGGTTCATGACCGACCCACCGCCGTGCCACAGTTCAACAGCGGCGAGCGCGCCATGCGCATGAATCGCGTCGGTTGCCATGCGGTGCGAGTGAATGTCATTATCATCCCAGAGCCGGGCGAAAGGCAGCGGCGAATCATCCGAACTCGGGTGGATAGACACCGCGCCCGTGCTGACCACGCCCCAGCCACCTTCCGCCTTGGTCGCCCTGAATGCCGCACGAACGCGTGGATTAGCCTCGGTCATGCCCGAGGCATGGGGTACCTGGTAAAAACGGTTGGGCGCCGTCACCGGCCCGATCTCAACCGGTTCAAAAAGCACGGAATACTTTGGGTTCATAGGCACCTCGCAATCCGGCACGCATGAGATTTGAACGCGCACCGAATGATCATAGCCCATTGACATTGAATTTGAAGCAGCCAGCAGGGAGAATGCTCGGTCTCAGGCAAAGCGTCGACCAGACCATGAGCAGCATCGAATATCAATTACCGACACTGATTGCGACCTCCGTGGTCCGGGGCTCACAGCAAGGAGAAAGCCACGGCGGCATTTACCTCATTGACTTTGCCAACCAGGCGGTGGACCAGGTGGTCGACTGGAACGCGAGCGAGATCGATTTTCAGGGCCGCGGTTGGGACCGGGGCCTGCGGGGCATTGCGTTTCATGCGGGAGAAATTTACATCGCAGCCAGCGATGAGCTCTTCGTTTATGACCAAAACTTTCGTATCCAGCGCTCCTTCAGGAGCACCTACCTGAAACACGCGCATGAACTTCACCGTCTTAACAATCATCTGTACGTGACCTCTACGGGGCATGACAGCATTCTGGCCTTTGACCTCGAACGTCAGCAGTTTTTCTGGGCCATGCACCTGGGAATGGAGGCAGACGGGCCGGTGGGGAGGGCCTTTGACCCTAACGGACTGAAAGGTCCGGGTGGCGCGAGCGGCCCGAAGGCCACCAATCACCTGCACATCAATAATGTTTTCGCCGACCCGACAGGTCTTTATGTCAGCGGCTTACGGACGGATGGCCTGATTCGAATCGCCGACGAAAACAAGGTCGATCAGGTCGTGAGCCTGCCACGCGGCACGCACAATGCTCGGCCCTTCCGCAACGGGGTGTTGTTTAACGATACCGCGGCGAATTATGTCCGGTTCGTGGGCCGGGATGGCCATGAGCGCCAATTCCCCATTCCTCAATACGAGAGCGGCGAACTGACGCACACGGAACTGGGGGACGAACAGGTAGCACGCCAGGGATTTGGCCGGGGACTGTGCGTGGTTAACGACCATCTGCTCGCGGGCGGGTCTTCTCCGTCCACGGTCTCACTTTATGACATGCAAAGCGGCGATCGCATCGCCGGGGTGAACTTTTCCCGCGATATTCGCAACGCCATTCACGGGCTCGAGGTCTGGCCATTCTGAACCGGTGATGGGTTTACTTACCCTAAAAACAAAGAGCCCCGGCATGCCGGGGCTCTTTTCTCTTGCACTTTCGGCTGACTACTGTCCGAATCGCTGCGTATAGCGAATACCATACTCACGAGGCCGGTTGACCGTCTCGCGACCACGGCCGAAGAAGTAATCGAACTCGAATGGGTTCGCGAACAGAACCGCTCGCTCGTCGGTCACGTTGTTAATGAACAACTGCACGCTCCAGCGATCGCCATTCACACCGAACTTGACATCACCAATGTTGTAGGCGGGTTGCTTGATCTGCGGCGATGGGCCGTCCGCGTACAGCTCGAGGGGCTCGAAGATGTTGTACATGTCATCCGTGTAGCTCCACTGTAGACGCACGTAGGCCGAGTTTGCCCCGCCTCCAAACCAATTGATGGGCCATTCGTAATTGGCATAGGCAGACCCTTTAAACTCAGGTGACAAGGGCAGCCTGGTGCCGGCGGGCACGACAATGGAGACGGCCACTTCGTCTTCCACGACCGCGTCCAGCCAGCTGCCATTGATTCCAATGTCCAGATTCTCGTTCAATGCCATGTCGAACTGCACTTCGATACCGCTTGAAGATGCATTACCCACATTGGCCACAACTTTCTGCCAGGGCTGTCCACAGGCAGGTTCCGGAGGTGAAGCTTCACCGCCGCAAGGCCGGTTACTGGGATCAACGACCTCGAGCTGGTAGTCATCCCAACTCATGTCGAAAAAGGTTGCTGACAGCCGGGCTCTGCCGTCAAACAGGGTCATCTTGGTTCCGAATTCCCAGTTCTCCAGCAGGTCGGAGTCGTACTGTCTCGGGAAGAAAGGTATGCCTCGACCACGGTTGGTACCGCCCGGGCGGAAACCCTCTGAATACAAACCGTACACCATGACGTTGTCAGTCACCTGCCACTTCACGCTGCCCTTGATCACCGTATCACTCTCGTCGCTGCTCGGGCGGAGGTAGCCGTCAGGGGTCAGGTTAAAGGCGGGGTTTTCAACCCAGTAGAGCTTGTCCATGGTGCGGTCGAAGTAGCGCGCGCCACCCGTGATGTCGACCCGGTCAGTAACATGCCAGGTGATCTCACCAAATACAGCCTTCTGCTTCCACTCCGTGCGGTCTGCCGAGTGCCACCAGAAGTCGGTATCGACGGGTGGCGGGTTAGGCTGACGCCAGCCATTGCCGGCACGCAGGTTGTCATAGGACTTGGATCCTGAGTAATTCTGGGCATAGGTCCAGAAATCCCATTCCTCATCAGACTCCTCGTAAAACAAACCTGCGACCCAATCAATCCGATCACCCTGCGCCGAGAGACGAAACTCCTGGGAAAGCTTGGTGTTTTCCTGGACGTTCAGCATGAAGCCGATGGGGTCGTTGTAGTAGTTGCCCACGCCTGAAGGCTGGAAACAGTATTTCGAATACTGCGAGAAGTCGTAGTAGTAACCGGAATAACAGAAAGTTCCGAAGTACGACGCATAGCCCACCGAGGTGTCCTGGGCATAGGCCCAATCCCGGGTGAAATAGGACGTCGCAGAGACAAAGTCGGCAAAGCCGAGATCCCCTTCAAACGTCAGGGCGTACTGTGACCAGCTCATATCGTCCCATTCCATGTCCGGGCGGAACCGCACGACGGCCAGGTCCTGGTCCAATGTCGGATCCCGCTCGGGACGACCGTTCGAGCGGGTATTCTGTCCCAGGACGCTTGCTGTCATGGTCCAGTCGTCATTGATGAACCAGCGTGCCGCGGCCCTGCCACCACCATGCTTGACATCATTGAAATTGGACTGCTCAGTGCCCTTGTTGTTAAACAGACCAAAACGCGGCGTGTCGCCGTTTACGTTGGAGATAAAGCCTCCGTCCTCGGCCGAGAATCCAACCAACCGGACGGCGAAGCTTTCGCCCAGCGGAATATTGACCATACCGCTGACGTCGTAACTCATGTCGCTTTCCTGGCCGGTCTTCACCATCAGGTCAAAGTTGGCGTCGAAGGCGGTCGGGTCTGGCTTGTTGGTCACGATGCGCAGGGTGCCCGACTGGGAGCTTGCGCCGTACAGCGTGCCTTGCGGACCACTCAGTGCCTCGACCCGTGCGATGTCCACCATCCGCGGATCGGGCGTGCCGTTCATCGTCAGAGACTGCTCATCGAGGTACAGGGCCGCGGATGGCTCGGCAATAAAGGTTGCCGCATCATCAGCAATACCGCGGAAAATGATTTTAGAGGTGCCCGGGTTGCTCTGGACATAGGACATGCTCGGTATGAACCGAACGTAGTCATCCATCGAGTAGATACCGGCTTTTTGTATGGTTGCTTCGGAAATCGCCTGGATACTTTGCGGAATATCCATGACGCTCTCGGTGCGTTTACGGGCCGTTACAAGGACTTCTTCCAAGCCGCCTGCTTCTGCCGATTCAGCGTCATCCTGGGCCATTGCAAGCCCGGTGGGAAGCGCTAGCGCGGCGGAAACAGCGAACGAAATCTTGTTGGGTTCGAATAACTTCTGGCTGGCTGTTGTCTCGTAAGACCAGCTCGAGGAGGTCTTCGGCATGCTCTGTACCCTCACTTATAATGTTGTTAGCGTTACGATCGTGGTTCGATATTAGAGGCGCACGCTAGAAATTACAAACAAAAACCGTCAAAGATCTCTTTAAACTGCCCGCTGGTTCGTGCCTCGATTGCCGGCATTGGTTATACTTTTTTCAGCCCCTCAGCAAACCCTGCGGATCATCGGATGGACATTGAAGTACCCTTGCGCGACCTCGGCCCGGTCCCGGCACAACCACTGATCGACGCGGTGCTCGCGATTCCCCCGGAAGGCTGGAACGAAAACCAGTACCGACAGAATGCTTATGAAGTGCACCGACAGACCGAATCGCTGGTGCTGGTGTTCTGTGACGGATGGCCAGAAATGCAGGTCACCCAGGAGCCCGCCTGGGACCTGCTCAAGGATGTGGCTGTACCGTTAATGCATGGCATTCTCACCGAGCACTATCCGCCCGGCGGCACCATCATCAGGGCAATGGCTGCAAAACTGCTCGCCGGCGGCATCATTTCACCCCACCGGGACTCCCACCAGTCCTTCGTTCACAGCCACCGGATTCATGTGCCCATCAGCACCAACTCGGGCGTTCGCTTCATGATTGGCGGCAGACCTTATCGGCTGGGCGTGGGTCGCGCATATGAAATTAACAACCAGAAGCACCACAGCGTAATGAACAACGGCAAGGAAGACCGAATCACCTTCATCTTCGATTATCTGCCCCCTGGGCGGGCCCGTGGGGACGAGCAGCAGGCCCATTGATCGACCTTGATCACTGACTAGCCAGGAGACTGGGCTTCGCCATCCATTGAGAGCGGGCGATCCTTTTTGGGCAGGTCGGTCAACAGCGGTTCGAGCACGTCAATTAATTCACCAAGGTCCTCTTCGTAGTGGCGCCAGAAATTGAGCGCCTTCGTGTAAATCGGCTGACGAACCTGCTGGGAACTCGCCGTATTGACCGCGCGCTCGGTCTCGTAGAAGCGCAGACAACCCTCCTCCCATGGCAGTCCGCAATATTCGAGGATGCGGCGGGTCTGATTTTCCTGATCAAGGACCATGTCCTCATAGCGCACATCCAGCACCTTCCCGGGAAGCAGAGCGTGCCAGTGATCCATCAGGCGCTGATACTGGAGGTAATACTGGCCCAGTTCAAAAAGGTCATAAGTGAATGCCTGGCCCTTGAAAAATAACTGCTTGTAACTTCCAAGGCAGCTGTCGAGGGGGTGGCGACGGGCATTGATGACCTTGGCATTGGGCAGGACCAGGTGCAGCAAGCCAATGGCTGCAAAATTATTGGGCATCTTGTCGATGAAAAACGGTGTGTTGGTGCGATAGCGACGGGTGCGCTCGATGTAAAGCTCGCCCAACTCTGCGATGGCCTCGGCGGGCAGGTCGCCAACCGCCTCGGGGTACTCAACCCGGTCTTTGCGGCTGCGATTGATGTCACGAATCAGGCGACTCAGGTCGGGCAATTCCATCGTCCCCTCGACCTGGCTGTGACTCGCGAGGATTTGCTCGATAAGGGTCGACCCGGAACGCGGCAGGCCGACGATGAGTATCGGGTCGGGCCTCGGGTCGCCCCAACCTGAGCGCTCTGCCATGAAGTCCGGACCAAAGGTCTTGATGATGCGGTCATGAATGACCTGCGTCTGAACCGGATCATACATTTCATGTATGCGCCGCAAGTCCGAGCCTTGCCGATAGTGCTCGAAAGCGCGCCGATAGTCCTTTTCATTTTCGAAGTGCTTGCCCAGCGAGTAATGAAAATTAACCTTTGGCTCATCTGCAATCCGCTCATTGCCCACCATGTCGAGCATCACCTTGACCTCCTGCTCTTCGAACTCGAAAGTCTTCAGATTGGCCAGGCTCCAATAAGCCTCTCCGAAAGCCGGATGTGCGCCCGTGCAGGCGCGGTACGCGGCAATGGATTCATCGGTGCGACCAATGGTCTTGAGCACATGTCCTTTTCCAGACAAGGCGCCCATGTGGCGCGGGCTGATCTTCAGCGCCTGCTCATAAGCCTCGAGTGCCTCCTCATGCCTTTGCGCCTTGGCAAGAATATTGCCCTTGATCATGAACGAGTGCGGCATGTCAGGATCAAGGTCGATGGCGTGCGCCACGGTCTCAAGTGCGCGCGCGAACTGTTCCTCTTTCATCCAGACATTTGCCAGATCGTTCCACGCCAGCACAAAGGCGGGAGCCAGTTTGACGGTGCGCTCAAGGAGATCCCGCGCCGCTCTAGGCCGGTTGGCATCGAGTGCAACCTGGGCCAGCAGGCGCATGGCCGCCACGCTTCGAGGCTGCCTGGACAGGACATCGCGAATCAGTTTCTCCGCCTGGTCAAGGTCTCCGTCAGCATGTGCGTCCGTAGCTTGCGCGAGGGCAGCCTTGTCGGGATCAAGTTCGAAGGCCCTGTTGATGGCCAGCTCAGCCTCCGGTGCATGGCCGGTCTGGGCGAGCGCCCGGGCCAGTGCCAATTGGGTTTTGGAACGATTCGGCACGGTTTCCGCCGCACGTCGGAGATAAGGCAGCGCATCGGAGGGTTTTCGCTCAGCCAGCAGGGCCAGACCGACGCCCTCGAGCGCCCGCGGAAATTCGGGCAGCATCTTGAGTGTTTTTTCGTACCAGTTGCGTGCTTCCTGCGGACGCCGCTTCCTGATGAGCACGTCGCCGAGAAGGCATTGTAAATTCGGATCACGGTTGTATTTTGGAATTGCTCTGCGGGCGATGCCCTCCGCCTCATCGAGATCGCCCGCACGCATCAACTCACGGGCCCGCTCATAGACGGCCCTAATCTGCTTTACCTGTTCACCCTGAGCCTGCATGCCGTTTCAGTCCTCGCCAACCGGCCGTGAGTGTGCCGCAGTCGGGGGGTGGACACAAGAAGCGAGATCCCTCTTATCCATGGAAATCGACCGCACCAGTCTCCATACTAGATCGGAATCAACCGTCAGGAAAACCACCATGCTGGACAAGACCGCTACCGATTGGCAACACCAGGCCGAGTCGATGGATATCGAAGCGCGAGCGTTTATCAACGGCCGCTTCGTTGACGCACTCTCGGGCAAAACGCGCAGCAACTTCAACCCTGCTGACGGACGGATCATCGCAGAGGTCGCCTGTTGCGGGCCCGAGGATGCCGACGTGGCCGTTGCGGGCGCACGAAGGGCATTCGAACGCGGTGACTGGGCGAACATGGCCCCCATGGACCGGAAGATGGTCCTGGTCCGTTGGGCCGAGCTGATTGAAAAAAACGCGGACGAACTGGCCTTGCTGGAGAGCCTGGATGTGGGTAAGCCCATCTCGGACACCCTCGGCGTGGACGTCCCGTCCGCTGTCCGCACGATTCGCTGGAGCGGCGAGGCTATTGATAAAATTTACGACGAGATCTCACCAACCCCCAGGGACTGCCTGGCGCTGATTCAGCGCTTGCCGCTGGGCGTGGTCGCGGCCATTGTGCCCTGGAACTTCCCGCTTTCCACCACGGCCTGGAAGTTGGCCCCCTCACTGGCAACCGGTAATTCGGTCGTTCTGAAACCCGCTTCCAATACGCCGTTGTCGGCCTTGTACATTGCCCGTCTCGCAGCGGAGGCAGGCCTCCCGGAAGGTGTTCTGCAAGTGCTTCCGGGGCCCGGCGGCAGCATGGGCAAACACCTGGCCATGCACATGGATATCGATGGCATGACGTTCACCGGCTCGACCCCGGTGGGGCAGTTGCTGATGCAGTATTCCGGGCAGTCCAATTTGAAGCGCACTTTCCTTGAGCTTGGCGGCAAGAGTCCGAACATTGTTTTTGCTGATGCCAACCTCGACAAAGCCGCCGCCATGGCTGCAGTAGCGGTTTTTTACAACGGCGGACAAACCTGTACCGCGGGCACGCGGCTGATCGTCGAGTCGTCCATCCAGGATCAGTTCGTGGAAAAAATCCAGGAACAGGCGCGCAAATGGATGCCGGGACACCCGTTGGACCCGGCCACCCGGATGGGTCCCATGATTGACCAGGCCCAGCACGACACGGTCGCGGATTATGTCTCGGTGGGGAAAGCAGAGGGTGCCGAGCTGGCATTCGGCGGCGATCGCATCGAAGTAGCCGATGGGGGTTACTACCATGAACCGACGATCTTTCGCGGCGTGAATAACCAGATGCGCATCGCCCAGGAGGAAATTTTCGGACCCGTGCTCTCGGTGATTCCATTCTCTGACGCGGATGAAGCAGTGCGTATCGCCAATGACTCGATCTACGGGCTGGCCGGGGCCGTGTGGAGCAACAACATCAACACCGCGCACAAGGTGGCGGCAGCGGTCCGGGTCGGAACCATGGGCATTAACAATTATTTCGGAGGTGACATCACTGTCCCCTTTGGCGGCTTCAAGCAGAGCGGAAACGGGCGCGATAAATCAATCCATGCGTTCCATGATTACACCGAGCTGAAGACAACCTGGATCGAGTTCGATTAAGTCGCCGGATTTCGCGATGCACTCCCTGCAAATCAAACTGAACCCGAATTACACGCTTCAGTCGCAGACCATCAAATCAGGCCATGAGTGCCTGATCATCGATGACTTCCTGGACAACGCCGAGGAAGTGATTGCCTGGGCCGAGACCGCAAGGCCACACTTCCTGCATCAGGAGCGGGCATACCCGGGGCTCATTCTGCCGCTCGATGAGTCAGTCGCTGATCCATTGCATCGCTTCATTCGAAGCGAACTGAGCCGGGCTTTTGGGTTCCTGCGAGGTGGAATCGATTTCCAGACCCAGGTGTCCCTGACTACGATGCAACCCGAAGACTTCAGCTGGATACAGTGCCTGCCGCATTCCGATCCACGGCAGTCGGCTGACCGGGTGAATTACGCCACCGTGCTCTACTTGTTTGAAGATCAAAGCCTGGGTGGCACGGGTTTTTATCGCTGGCGTGATCTCGAATTCTGGCAGGACATGACGCAGCGCCAGCTCAACGATCCGGAAGGCGGACTGGAATTGCTGCGAGAACGGTTTGAAATGTTCCGAAAGCCCTGGCAATACACCACCGAATCCAATGAGGCCGTGGAACTGCTGACCATGGTGCCAGCCCGCTTCAACCGGATCATCTGCTATTCGGGAGACATCCCACACAACGCCTTTGTCTCCCACCCGGAACGCCTGACCGATGATCCGCGCTCCGGGCGGCTGACTTTGAACAGCTTCGCAAGCGTTCTGCCCAGGGCCTGACGACTCCGTGACCTCAAACCCACTGCACGACCTGACGCGGGGTTCCGTGCCGGCCCATCTCAGGCGCCAGGCGACACCATTCGCGCTGGGTCTCGTGGCTATATTTTCTTTTGAAGCTGTTGACCTCTTTTTTATATCGCGCCTTGGCGATGCGCCCCTGGCAGCAATCAGTTTCTGCTTTCCGATAATCTGGCTCATTCACGGGCTGGGTATCGGCCTGGAAGCAGCGACGGCATCCTGCGTATCACGCGCGGTCGGGCGCGGCGATCAGCGCCTGGCCAGGCGCCTGACTACTGACAGCGTCATCCTCTCGGCCTTACTGGCGGTTTGTCTCACCGCGATTGGCCTGTTGACCATCGAACCCTTGTTCAAGCGACTTGGCGCCACGCCCGAGCTATTGCCACTCATCGGGGAATACATGCGCACCTGGTACTGGGTCGCACCGATAGATCTGGTCCTGTGGTGCGCCACGGCATCCATCCGGGCGCGTGGTAATGCGCTGTTGGAAAGCAAGATCATCATGGGAGCGGCGCTGCTCAACCTGATCCTCGATCCAATCTTCATTTTTGGCCTGTTCGGGTTCCCGCGCCTAGAAATTCAGGGCGCCGCACTTGCAACCCTGGTGTCAACCGGACTCACGCTCACCTTCACACTCGTCTATCTGAGCACCGGTCCACGGGTGTTTGCCCGGCTCTCAGTGCCCCTTAGCATCATCATGAACTCCTGGCGCACCGTGCTTCACATAGGGGTTCCAGCCATGGCCACCAACGCGGTCATTCCTGCGTCCAGCGCCATTGTCGTCGCCATGATTGCCGCATTCGGAACCGATGCAGTGGCTGGATACGGGGTCGCGATGCGCGTAGAACCCATGTTCCTGATTCCCTTCTATGCGCTCTCAGCAGTGTCCAGTCCATTTTTCGGCCAGAATTTCGGGGCCGGAAAACCCGAACGCCTGATCAGTGCCCAGCGGGCCGTGGCGAGATTCTGCCTGGGGTTCGGCGTTGCCCTGACCGCCGTGCTCTGGTTGCTGGCGCGGCCCATTGCCACGCTGTTCAGCCCAAACCCGGACATTGTCCAGGTGGCAGTTCACTACCTGTACATCGTGCCCATCTCCTATGGCGCCTATGGCGTAGTGATGTCCACCAATGCCTCGTTCAATGGCATGGGCTACCCACTACCCGGTGTAGTGATATCGGTCTCGAGGGTCCTGGCCCTGTTTCTGCCGCTGGCCCTGCTCGGTCGCTGGCTGCTTGGTTTACCCGGCTTGTTCCTGGCCAGCACCCTGTCCAACCTTCTATTGGCGCTTGTTGGATTCCTGTGGCTGCGCAGGATGATCCTGGCGCGCTGTCGCCGTGTCATCCCAGATACCCTCGACCCAAGCCCTGATCTCTAGGGCCTCCTGCCAGCGGTCGGATAATTCCTGACCTCTGGCATCGGTCATGGCGTAGGGCGGAGGCCCCAATTCACACAGGAATTGCAACTGGGCATCCTCAGAATTGCGAGCACGCCAGGCACCGATGCCGTGTCGCCACCACGTCTGGAACTGAAGCACCCAATCCCGGTGCTGGGGAAAGCCGATTTGTACCTGTATCTGCTCGCGATTGGCAACACGGCCCTGGAAACAATCGGAACGCTCGAGAATACGTTGCATGTAATCCCTATCGCGCGCCACGAGGGGTAAGCGCATTTCACGATCGATGACGTAATGCGAGAGATCAGCGCACAACCGCATCTCCGGTACGGCATCGATCAATTGCAGGGTGTAGAAGAGGTCATTGAGGGTGCAGTCACGATGGGTCTCGAACAACAGCGGCAAACCCACCGCCTTCGCATCGCTCATCCAGCGCCGTATGACCGGCACCCCATCAGCCACCGTGAGCGGCATGACCTGGCCAATAACATTGACCAGGCATGCTTCCATCTCTTCCGCCAGCCTGAGCAAGGGCATCAATTCATCGACCTCTGCCGGAAAGGCGTTCACCATGCATAGGAGACCATAGTCCCTGTACAGGGGCTTGAGCTTTTGACAGTCTTCAATCTCGTGTACGGCAGGATCAATACACAAGCCGTGGTAGCCCGCCTCAGCTGCCATGCGGAAGTTTTCCTCCATGGGCCGCTCGGGTCGGCCCGGCTGGCGTAACTCCATGGCCCACAAAGACTGGAAAAACTGCAGAGCCTGCATGAGCTCAGAAGCTGGTCAGGAACGAGACGGCGTTACCGCCGTAAATCTCGGCCGCCCGCATTGCCCTGACGTAATCATCCTGCATCGGACTGTCCCGCCCGTCGATATCGCCACCTTCGTGCAGCACGCGGTACAGGCGGTACTTGTGATAGATGCGGCATTGCGTGCCAAATCGAGCGATGCGATCTGTGGAGCTGCCAAAGTTCGCCTTGTGATAGGCAGGCAGGCGATACCACGGCACAGTCGGTCGGGCGTGATGTGCGTTGTGCCAGCCAAAATTAAGCGTCAGCCAGTTCACCCACTCCCTCTCGAAAGACAGGGGGTTGCTGAATGTGTGCAATTGTTCCGTCGCGCGGCCGCCAAAACGCGAGGCCGCATTTTCCTCTAACAAAATCGGATTGCCGCCGTAGTCGTGTTGCAGGCTGTCCATGAAGCGCAACACGTGAATCATCAGCAGATAGGCGACAACGTACAGCAGGGCCGCCCTGGGAAAGAACATCAGCAAAAGCAGGAACAGGCCTCCGCGCACGGCGATCACCAGGAGATTTCGGGGGCGCTGCCTTGAACGGCCCGGAACGATGAAACTGTTAAACACCAGGATGATGTGCATCATCACATCGTGCGCAGGAATGTAGAGCCATTCACAGGCCTGGACGATGCGGGCCAGCCACGGATGTCGTCGCAAGAATGCCTCATGCATGAACCACACGGAATCATCGTTATCCATGTGATGCCGAAAATGCTTGTATCTGATGTCTTCGAAGGTCGTGTAGCTTGAACCACACAGCCACCCCAGGCACTCGCCCAGCACGGCATTGGCCCGGTTACTGCGAAACACCGTGTTGTGTCCGCACTCGTGAATCATGTAGGCCGCGATGACCATGCCGTGCGCCAGTAACACCGTGGCGGGGACATTAATCCACCAGTGTTGGGCAAACAGCCCCAACCATCCGAAAACGTAGGCGCCCAGTGCATACAGCAATGCCCCGCCATGGTAGGCGACAGCTTGCGGTTCATGGAACATGTCGACGAATTTGCTCATTGATGCATTGGCGGCCGATACTGATTCCCCTATTATCAACCTGTTGAACGAACCTAGCCAGCAAAAACCGGATGTTCGGTAAGCTCATGACCACCCCACAAACATACGCACACACCAGTTTCTGGCTGCACCAACTCGAGGAAACGCTACAGGCACGATCGTCGCTGGAGGGCGAGCAACACGCGGATGTCGCCATTATCGGTGCGGGATTCACCGGGCTCTGGACGGCCTATTATCTCAAGCGTCACGCCCCCGAACTCGAGATCGTGGTGCTGGAGTCGGAAATTGCCGGCTTCGGCGCTTCAGGCCGGAATGGCGGATGGGCCAGCGCCTACCTGGCAGGCATCGAGGCCATGATCCGGGACCCACATCGCCGTGAGGGTGCCCTGCGACTGCAGCAACACATGATCGAGCAGGTCCCCGAGCTCGGTGAAGTCGCTCATGCGGAGGCCATCCGCTGTGCTTTTGAACAGTCGGGACAGCTCTGCGCCGCCACCTCGGCAGCTCAGTTGAGCCGTCTCAGGCACCACCTCGCGGAAATGCGTGGCCTGGGTTTCGATGAAAATCGCTGCCGCTACCTCGATGCACAGGAGCTGGATACCCAAATACACATCAAGGGGGCACTCGGCGGTTTTCACTTCGCGGATTGCGCGGCGATTCAACCCGCAAAGCTGGCGCGCGGCCTGGCCGATGTCCTGGAGCGCAAAGGTGTGCGGATATTTGAACGCTCCCCGGTCCAGCGGCTGAGGCCGGGCGTGGCGGAGACACCCCGCGGGCGCCTGGGGGCGGAGCGCATCCTGCTCGCGACTGAGGGCTATACTCAATCCATCACGGGGCTGGGCAGGAAACTGATCCCTTTCCATTCCATGATGGTCGCAACGGAGCCCCTGACCGATGCGCAGCTTGAATGCACAGGGCTGAAATCCCGCGCCACGTTCAACAACAATCGGCACCTGGTCACTTACGGTCAACTGACTGCCGACAAGCGTCTCGCCTTCGGCTGCCGCGGTCGATATTGTTTCGGATCCGGAATCATTCCCAGTTTTCAACCAAGCGATCCGGCATTTCGAATCGTAGAGCATGAACTGCTCGAGTTTTTTCCAGGCCTGGACGGAGTCAGATTCACCCATGCCTGGGGCGGTGCCATGGGGGTTTCCAGGCAACTGTCACCCGCCGTCTGCTTTGATGAGCCTGCAGGTCTCGGCTGGGCCGGGGGTTATTTCGGCGATGGCGTGACGGCCGCGTCGCTTGCTGGCAGAACGCTGGCGGACCTGGTCCTCAAACGCGACACGGACCGAACCCGCACCCCATGGGTGAATCCGCCCGGCATTCGTTCACTTCGCCGTAAGCGCTGGGAAAGGGAGCCGCTCCGGTGGATGGGCATCCAGGCTCGCGCGCAATGGATGCGATGGACGGACCACGCAGAACGGCATGACCAGAGGATTGCGGGTTTACTGAACTGGTCGCTCGAACACGTCTTCCCCTGAGCGAAGGGGAAGTGATCAGGGTTCCCGCAGGCCAGAGGCCTCGATGGCCTCGGCAACCGCTTCGCTGTCCCCTGTGTTCATCAGGTTGATTCCCGAAACCCCCGGTATCTTAACGATCTCGCGCATGGCCGCTGCGCATAATGCGATCCCTTCAGCGCGCTGATCATCCGCCTGTTCGAGCTGCTCGAGAACAGCCGCGGGGATCTTGGAATCACTCATGCGCCGCTGGATCCATTCCGCAGTCTTCACCGAGGGTAAGGGCGTCAGAGAGACGATCACGGAATAACTCCAGGTCAATCGAAGCTCGACAAGCCGTGCCATGTATTCCTTCAGTAGCTCGATGTCGAAACACAACTGGGTCTGGATGAACTCGGCGCCGGCCTCGGAACGGTCTTTGAGGGACTCCCCGCGCCATTGATGCCCGGGACGAAACACCCGCGCGCCCGTGCCGATCAGCATGCGGTCCCCGGAATCGGCACTTTCATCCTCATTCAGCTCGTTGGCCAGCGCAACCAGCTCCCGGCCGGTGGTGTCAAATACCGTGGACGCCTGCAAAGGATGGTTTTTTGGAACCCTGTGACCACGCGTCAAGATCACTGATCGCACACCCAGCGCCCGCAGGCCCAGCAACTCACTCGTCAACGCGATGCGGTTGCGGTCCCGACAGGTCAGGACGGGCACAGCATCCATGCCAGACTCCAGCACCAGGCAGGACGCTGCCAGCGCAGACATTTGCGTCCATGCCAGGGGGATATCACTGATTTGCATGGCATCCGCCAAGGGCCGCAACAGCTGAACCTGCGCGTCAATCTGCGATCGGGACGCCTCCCGCTGCAATGACAATTCCGCCATGACCACGGGGCGCTCTGACTGGAGGGCGCGTTGAAAAGATTGATCGGGCGCGTCGTGCATTTCGAGGCTGTGGCTCGTTTCCGTTCGGCTGAGGACTGCGCTAACCTATGCGGGCCGCGTGCTCATGATACGCGCCGCGAAGCGCCGTTCCAATGCCGGGGCTTGCCTACTGAAGGAGCATTCCGCCATGTCCGTCCCAGAAATCCGCCAGGAGCATACGTCGTCTTATTACGCGGCCACCGCCAATGACCCGACTCGTTACCCCGAGCTGACCGGGGCGCACAGCGTCGATGTGTGCGTGGTCGGCGCAGGTTTCAGCGGCGTCGCGACAGCGCTCACTCTCGCTGAACGGGGTTATGCCGTTGCGCTCCTGGAAGCTAACCGGGTCGGATGGGGTGCTTCGGGCCGCAACGGCGGCCAGCTGATCCATGGCTTTAGCAAAGACTACAAGCTCGCACAGGAACTCGGTCCGGGACACGAGGAAATCATCTGGAACATGGCCTGGCGCGGACATGACATCATCCACGAGAGAATTGAGCGCTACGGCATCGAATGTGACCTGGTTCCGGGCTTCCTGGAAGTCGCTGCCAAAGATTCGCACATGAGCGGCCTGGAAGCCCAGTATCAGCAGTTTGAGCGTTTTGGCCACGCATGGGGTTACGAACTGCTCGATGCCGACGCTACAGCAAAAGTCACCGGCACGAATCGCTACAGGGGCGCCCTGCTGACCCTGCGCAACGGACACCTGCAGCCTCTCAATCTCTGCCTGGGCGAGGCGCGCGCTGCTGCCTCGCTGGGGGTGAGTATTTTCGAGCAATCCCCAGCAGAGTACATCGTATATGGTGATCGCCCGCGCGTGGTGACCGCAAAGGGTCACGTCGAGGCCAGCCATGTCGTTCTCGCCGGCAATGCCTATCATCGACTGGAGCCCCGGCACCTGTCCGGCTACGTGTTTGCCGCTGGCAGTTACATTATTGCGACCGAACCACTCGATAAGGCGATGCGCGAGAAGGTCAACCCTTGCGGGTACGCGGTCTGCGACACCAATGAGATTGTTGATTACTACCGGACAACGGTCGATGGCAGGATGCTGTACGGGGGACGCTGCAATTACTCAGGTCGCGACCCAAAAGACATCACGGCAGCCATCAAGCCCCGCATGCTCAACCTGTATCCCCAACTGGAGGATGTCGAGGTCGAATTCGAGTGGGGCGGGAAAATCGGGATTGTTCTGAACCGGGTGCCCATGTTGGGGCGCATCGAGGACAACGTCTACTATGTCCAGGGGTATTCCGGGCACGGTGTCAATGCCACGCACATCATGGGGGAAATCCTGGCAGATGCGATCTGCGGCACCACGGAACGCTTCGACATGTTTGCCCGCATCAAGCACATGCGCATTCCGGGCAGCCAATGGTTGGGTAACCAGATGCTGGCCATGGGCATGCTGTACTACCGATTCAGGGACTGGCTCAGTTGAATGTCGCATCGCCTGGGCACAGGGCGCGCACCCCTTCTTGTCTCTCTCCCGGCCGTAACTGCTCCAATTCAGGCACTGCCCCACCAGGTGAGTAACGCCACCAGGGAGAAGGCCGCGATGGAGCAAATCTGAAACACCAGGTCCGCGCGATCGATCCGGACCATCACCGCCTCTTTTTGATCAGCCGGCGCCTTAGCATAGACGTTGGTTCCCCAGGTAAACAGCGTCACCAGCCCCAGGGCGATCAGGTAACTGCACGCAAACAGTTGATCGAGGAAAGTAAGGTACGGCAGCGACGGTAAATCATCCCGGTATGCCTGGTGCATAAACACCAGCGTGAGCAGCGCCGTGGAAGGAATCGCGAGGCGCACGTCGCCCAGTGATCCGGCAACCGCAGGCGAAAGCAGAACCACCGACATGACGATTAGGAGGGGCAGCATCCAGGTGACAAATGCACTCCAGTAATCTGCGTGATAGACGATGTCAAGCCGAGCCTGGCTGAATACCGGCTCATACCAGGACCCGAACCGCGAGGGATAGCGGTGCAATTGGCTGGTCAACCGGGCACCTTCCAACTGGTACCCACTCAGCCCACCTGATGAGCCCAGAAAACCGTTTTGACCATGGTGCGGGTACAACAATACCTGCCTGTACTTTTGGGACATCGAATCCGGGGCAATCTCCACGATGACCGGCAGGATCAACTGATCAAATGGATCGCGCTCAAAATTGATCTCATCATCATAAAACCGGCTTGAAAAACGGAATTTCTGATGAAAACGGCCAGCTGAGAGCTCGATGGGTTGATCGGTTACAACTTCGAACAAGGAATCCCAGCTTTCAATTCTGTTCACCAGGCGAATCAGATCCTCCGGTGCCAGGTCGTAAGCTTCCATGTGTGACTGGATGTCACGGGACCACTCAATCCACAAGTAACCATCTGCCGAAAACGTGCGAGAATGCAGTGAGACCTCGTAGATTTTTTCCACGTGTATGCCGTAGTACATGACCGATTGATCCGGTCGCAGATCGGTGATGGGTGGTTGTGGCAGGATGGTTTCTTCTCCTGCGCGCCAGAATTCCGAATGACGGTCCATTTCGAGGGTTTTCCGGTCACTCTCGGTCATGACCACGAATAAGGCAACCAGGATGGCGAACAAGGGCATAAGCCGAAGAAAATTCTGGCGAAACCACACCAACGACTGTCCTTTCCCGGCAGTCATGGACCTGACATCTCGTCGGGTGCAGGCGCAGCCCGGATTCGGCTTCCGTCATCAGGATCCCTGACCCAATCGCAGCGATAGCCCTGGTTCTCGGGAAGCCATTGAGACCATGCCCGGGGTTTGATGAATCCGAAATCATGGAGAATTTGGAATTGCCCATCGATCTGGACCTCCCCCACCATGACACGTTTTTCAAGGTGATGATTGGGCTGAACAGTCACCTGCCCCGACGGGGCCTCGAAGCGCTTGCCGGGCAGGTGCTCAATCACTTTTTCAGGCGCGACGCTTCCTGCTGCTTCGGCAGCAAGCGCCCAGAGATGAACCATGGAGTAGGCGGCCTCCGCGGGGTCGGCCGTGACACGATGAATGCCGTGCATCGACCGAAAGCGTTCTGTGAAGGTTCGCGAAGACTCTGTATCGAGGCTCTGAAAATAGTTCCATGTCGCCAGCGAGCCTCGCAAATACTCGGGGCCGATAGCGGACACCTCTTCCTCTGCCAGCGAGAAGCTCATTATGCTGTAGCCGTGCGCAGCCGTGATGCCCGCCGCATTCGCGGCAGTAAAGAAGGCTAGGTTCGAATCGCCGTTGATGGTATTGATGATGATCCCGCCATCAGGAATCTTCTGGAGAATATCCTGTATGGCAAAATCCATCTCCGTGGCCCCCAGTGGCAGGTAAAGTTCGCCAACAACCTCACCCCCAAGTGCTTGCGCCTGCGCTCGAATGATTCGATTGGTGGTGCGCGGATACACATAGTCCGAACCCAGGAGGTAAATGACCTTGCCACGATGTTCGAGTAACCACTGAACCGCAGGCTCAGCCTGCTGATTGGGCGCAGCACCCATGTAAAAAATATTCCGGGAGCACTCCTCGCCTTCGTACTGCACCGGGTAGATCAACAGATGATCATTCGCTTCCACCACGGGGAGCATGGCCTTTCGGCTCGCGGAGGTCCAACCCCCGAAAATCACGGCCACGTTTTCGAAATTGATCAGCTTCTCGGCTAGATGGGCAAATACAGGCGCATCGGACTGGCCATCCTCCTCCACCGAGATGATTTCCAGGCGCTGACCGCCAATGCGAAGACCACCCGCGAGATTGATCTCTGCAATGGCCAAGAGCTCAGCTTCGGCAACGGTTTGCTCTGAAATGGCCAGGGTGCCGGTACGCGAGTGCAGCAAGCCCACTTTCACCACACCATCAAATTGGGCTACTTGACTGTCTCGTTGTTCGCAGGCCAGCAGAGTACCCACCGTGAGCACGAGCCAGAGGATGTTTCGAAAGCTAGGCTGTTGCACCCCTGTCCTCCCTGTTACAGCCTGAGACCGCTGTGGTTCAGACGCCCCTTCGACGTCCCCTGCGCCCCCTGCGTCCGCGCGTTGGCGGCTCAGGCTTGCGGTCAGGAACACTGGGAAGTGTAGGTAATCGCTCCTGAGATTCAAAGCCTTCCTTGACCAGCGCGCGCATCGCCGCATCGATTTCCGGATCGGTTTCGATGGGCTCATAGGATGCGAGACGTCGCTCAACCTCGGCCGTGGCACGCTCCAGAAGGTCGGGGCTGCCCTGCTTTTGCCAATTCTCACGATTTTCCCGATCAATTACGGGATCCGTCAGGTACAGCTGTCGAGGCCACTGATCCAGGGTATGCGGAGAGGTGATGAGGTGATCATCCCGCATCAGGTCATCCACCAATGTCTGGGTTGGCAGATCATCCAGCACACCTAACTCGCGAACAAAGTGCAGGGACTGTCCACAGGCCTCGTTGTCGAAGACCAGCTTGGGCAGACTAAAGGTCAGAACGAAATCCAGCATTCCCGGCCCGGAGACGGAATTAACACCCGCCACAGCGGCCAGTAGCGCGCTTGAGAAGGTTTCACCACCTGCCTGGGCATCCAAAAACTTGGCGTCGGAAAGGGCCATGTATGCCTGGGTGGGCAAGCCCAGGGACTTGGCGATTTCCACGTAAGCGGCATTGAGATGCTGCGCCTCGATGGCTGCCATCGGCGAGGATGCCGCTTTCATGTGAAATGTTGCCGGCGCACCGCCAAACAGCACGGGTGCTCCCGGTCGAATGATCTGGGCCATGGTCAGGCCGGCCAGTACGTCCACGCAATGAAAAACCAGCGCGCCTACCAGGGTAACCGGAGCGATCAGCCCCATTAACGTCACCGGGACGATCTCCACCGCGATACCCGCCTCCACACAATCCAGCAGGTTCTGACAGGAATCTTCGCCGTAGCGAAAATTACCCGTTGCAGTGATGGTGAAAATCGACATGGGTCGCTCGATCAGCTCGGCGCGATCCGCGCGGAACAACTGCAGCATATCCACCATGCGGGGGACACCATGTTCTGAAAATGCGCCCGAGACCATCGGTTTTTTCGAAGTGATCAGCAGCATGTAGAGGCGCCAGGCATCGGAGACCTGTGACTCGATGTCCTTGTTGGTGGAAAATGCAGTGGAGGGATAGGCAATGTGCTCGAGCGTTTCACACAGGCGCGCATATTCAATGAAGTCTGTCGAATCCGAAAGGCGCGTCTCCCCGGTTCGGTGATCCAGGATCTTTAATCCACTCGAGCCCGGCGTATAGTGAACACGATCGCCGCCAATCTCCGTGTAGGGGTTTGCATCCCGGTCAAAAAGAGTAAATGAGGCCGGTGAATCCTCGATGGCCTGCTTCACACGGCCCGGCGAAAACAGTATCCGCTTTCCGGATGCATCGGTCTTGAGGCCAGCATCCAGCAGTCGCTCACGCATGGTTGCACCACGGATCTCCATACCTGTCTCTGAGAGAATTCGCATCGCCTCATCCAGCACCCGCTGGATCAGTTCATCACTGATGACTCTTAGCCTTGGTCTCATCGTTACTCAATTTCCTGTATTCAGGCCGCAGCCCCAATTTCCCGCTTGCGCCTTTGGGTGAATTCTACCAGTGACTCCTCAACCGCCGGATCGATGGGCGGGGGTTGGTAGTTGCGCAGCATTTCCTTCCAAATCAAATGGGCACGCTGTGCCGTGTCTCGCGCTCCCTGCTCCACCCAGGTTTCGAAGTTCTGACGCGTGGATAACAGGCTGGGATAGAACGCAGTGCGGAATCGTTCCAACGTATGCTCGGTGCCGAAGTGATGTCCGCCCGGAGGCACTTCGGCAATAGCGTCCATCGCAAGCTGATCCGACTCGAGGCTGATCGGCTCAATCATCGCGAGCAGCATCTGGATCATTTCCGCATCAACAATCAGTTTCTCGAATGAGGCCGTCAGACCACCCTCCAACCATCCGGCCGCATGATTCACGAGGTTCGCGTGACCCAGAAGGCAGGCCCAGAGTGACATCTGGCTTTCGTAAGCCGCCTGTGCATCAACACAGTTTGACGTGGTGGTGTTGCTCGACCTCCACGGCAGACCCAGCGCACGGGCAATCTGCCCGCTCGCCAGCGCCAGCTTCACGTACTCGGGTGTACCCAGGGCAGGCGCACCACTTTGCATATCGACGTTCGATGCAAAGTGACCATACATCACGGGCGCGCCAGGACGAACTACCTGTGCCAACACCAATACGCCAAGGACTTCAGCGGTCTGCTGAATCAGGGTGCCTGCAAGCGTCGCCGGACTCATAGAACCTGCCAGGGTAAAGGGCGTGATGCAGGACACCTGCCCGTGTGCGGCCAACTCCAGCACGGCTTCGGTCATCGGCACATCAAGTTGTCGGGGTGAATTGGTATTGATAATGGCAAGAACGGCTGGTGACTCGTGCAGGTCCTCTCTTCGCACACCAAGAGCCAGCGCCGTCATCTCGAGGCAATCCAGTGTCCGTTCCCTGCCCAGTGCATAGGCCTGCGCATTCTTGTCCATCAGGGTCAACTGGGCGAGATACAGGTCGAGATGACGCGAACCGCTGGGCAGATCCATCGGCTCAAACGCCCCGCCCCCTTCCTGGTGCAGAACATTGATCGATTGAACCAGGCGCAGGTAATCGCACAATTCCGAGTAGCTGCCGGGCCTGCGCCCATGCTCCAGGTCATGGCAGAATGCCGGGCCGCCCACAGATGCGAAGATCAGTTTTTCACCGCCGATATGTAGGTTACGCTCCGGGTTGCGGGCACGAAGTGGAAACTCGGAAGGTGCCCTGGCAAGATTTTCACGCACCATCTCCCGGTCGAACCGAACCAGTTGCTCGGACTCTTCAACCTCTGCGCCCGCCCGCTTTAAGATAGCCCGACTGCCGCGTTCCAGGAAGCGCATGCCCGAGCGCTCGAGCACGTCGAGCGCAGCTTCGATCAGGGTCTCGGTTTCATCCCCACTGAGCGGCCCAAGGGCCGGAAAGGGAACTCCAGGCAGACACCAGGGTGACTGTTGGATACGTGCCGCTGTGCGGCGTTGATCGGTTCGGCGTCGGCTCAAGCCGTCTCCAGCGTCATCAAACCGGCAATCGCTTCGTTACGCCACTGCTCGGTTTTTTCAACCTGGTTGAAACAGAACACGTGGCAACCGGCGATGTCATTGACCGGATTTGCGATCAGTGAGGACAGACCGCTCATGAGTTCATCGGGCGTGTAAATACTGGTTTTCATGAGCTGCTTGGCGGCATCGCTCTTGCGACGAAGAAATCTCAGTGAATCACCCACACCGATACGTAAACTCGTTTTCAACAGTGCGGTGCGCTCAGACACCCCGGGTATGCCCAGCCACACCGGCAAGGTAATCCCACGATGCCTGATCGCAGCCAGCCACTGGTCCAGCGCCAGCGGGTCGAAGCACATCTGGGTCACGAGATAGTGGGCGTAATCCTGTTTCTTTTCGAGTTCGCGCATCAGTATTTCGTCATCAACCTCAGGGTGGCCTTCGGGGTGGGACGCGACGCCGATCTGGGTGAATCGGTGGTCGAAGTCCGCAAGATCTCGCAGGAGTTCGAATGCCGTCTGGTATTGACCTGCCGGATAATCCGCATCGCCACCCGGAACAAAAATGCTGTCGATGGGCAGCTCATTCAATTGCGCAACGATTTCCCGGAGGTGCGATTTGTCAGAGACCATCTTCGCAGCAATGTGCGGTACCACTTTGAACCCCCTGTGTGCCAGGCGAGTGGAAGTTTCAAGGGTATCGTCCACACCCTTGGAGGGTGAACACGTCACCGCAATATAGGCATCTGGCTCAAGCGTATCGAGACGCCCTTCGATCGTGGAAGTGGGAAATATTTCCATGTAAGCCGAGCGCATGACCCGGATCATTTCATCGCGCTCCAATGCGTTTTTTGTGCGGATCACTCTCTTCTCCTTCTCTTGCGGCCACCGGGACCTGTAACAGTCTTCACCGGCATATTGACTTGCTCTTGCAGCCTTATAAATGGATCACTGGCATGAGGGAGCGACATTGCGCCTACAAAGTGATGCTGAAATCTCGCCTCAACCGCTGTTTCAATTTTCTCCACGCGCTTGACCTGCGCCTGGATCAGTTCGCGGGCCCCGTGATTGAGTAACGCTATCCGGGCACCGGTTCCCGCTGCGTTACCAGCGGAGGACACCTCGCCCAGATCACAATCGGGAATCATTCCCAGCACCATGGCGTATTTGACGTCAATGTGTGCCCCGAAGGCGCCCGCGAGTCGGATACGGTCAATCCTCTCTACCCCCAGGATTTCCATGAGCAGTCGGCAGCCCGCGTAGAGTGCCGCTTTTGCCAGCTGAATCGCCCGGACATCGTTTTGCGCAATGCGAATACCCGGCTCGCCCTCCAGCACAGTGTAGGCGAAGGTCCGGCCATCTTTATGCACTCTCGGGCTGTCGGCCGATCGGTCAAGAATGCTTCCGTCGGCATCTATGATCCCGGCCAGGAACATTTCCGCCACCACTTCGATGATACCGGACCCACAAATACCGGTCACTCCCGCAGGGGGCAGTTGTTCTTCAAAACCCGCCTCATTGGACCACAAATCACAGCCGATGACTCGATATCGGGGCTCAAGAGTTTGCGGATCGATTCTGACGCGTTCAATCGCCCCAGGTGCCGCGCGCTGCCCTGAACTGATTTGTGCGCCCTCAAACGCCGGCCCGGTCGGACTCGATGCGGCCAACAGTCGATCGCGGTTGCCCAGTACGATTTCGGCATTGGTTCCCACATCAACCAGGAGCGAGATTTCCTCGCGCTCCCAGGGTGCCTCGGCCAGGAGCACACCCGCCATGTCGGCACCCACGTGCCCAGCGATGCAAGGCAGCACATAAGCATATCCGCCGGGATGAATTTTGATGCCCAGATCCCTGGCCGGAATATTGACGGCGGAATCGCTGGCCAGTGCAAAAGGTGCCTGGCCAAGCTCCCTCGGGTCATAACCGAGTACCAAATGTTGCATGATCGGATTGCCGACGATCGTCAACTCCACGATATCGCTGACCTCGATGCCGGCTGACTCGGCCACCTCGCCAGCGAGCTCGCTGATGGCCTCGCGCACCACGCGCGTGAGCTCATGCTCTCCGCCATCATTCATCATGATGTAGGACACTCGACTCATGAGATCCTCGCCGAAACGAATTTGCGGGTTCATCCGCCCGGCGCTCGCGAGCACCTCGCCAGAGCGCAGATTACATAAATGGGCAGCGATCGTCGTCGAACCAACGTCCACAGCCATACCGTAGAGGGGGTCCTTTAATCCGGGCCAGACCGCGATGATCTCATTGCCATTGTGGATTGCCACCGTGACGCGCCATCCGCCGTCCCGGAGCGCACGCTGCAGGGATTGCGTCATTCGCAGATCCCAATACAGCGTGCCGATGGCCCATTCCGCCTCGATGGCCTCCCGGAGTCGCTCCAGGTCACCGCGTGGATCATGCATATCGGGCTGCTGAACTTCAACGAAATACGGATGAACCACCGGATCGATCTGGATGTCGAGGACCTCGTGCGCTTTTCGAACGACCTGTTTGTGCACCTGGCTCGAAGCCGGCACATCGATCGCCACATCGCCCTGAATGCGCGCCTGGCAACCCAGTCGCCGGTCTGAATCGAGCCCTCTTCGCTTGCCGTAAGCAAGCTCAGCCTCGCTCACAGCGCTCAGGTGTTCCCGCGTTGAATGAATGCCATGTTTGGCCAGTTCGCCCTCGGTGACGGCTACTTGGCAACGACCGCAAATCGCCCGGCCACCACAGACGGAATCAATGTCCACACCCAACTGACGCGCTGCTTCGAGCACGGAGGTCTCGGTCGCCACGCGACCCCGCCGGCCTGACGGAGAGAACACCACCTGGCAGGTTTTATCCTGTTCAGTCACCGGCAGTGTCCTGTGCATCAACCCGAACTCCGCCGGCCTTGACGATGCGCTCAAGGTGCTCGTCATCGAACGCCGCCTCCAGCTCCTCCGCTCGTTGCCTGACCTGCTCGGCGAGGTCTCCGGTGACCATTTCGGTCACCCTTCTCCAGTCCTCCAGGTAGGCATCGCTCGAGCCTCTCCCGGCACGCATCGCAGCCCGATCTATGGCCACCTGGAATCGCTGTGAGAGTTCCACGCGATGTTTGTCCCTACGCGCGCGGCCCATGACCTGGGCCGGAATGTCTCTCCAGTAAATGGTGATCAGCTTGGGCATGAAGCCATATGCTCCTTGAGCACGAGTTGCAAAGGTGCCAGGCCGGTCTCGTGTTCAATGAATTCCAGACCGAGATACCGGGCATGTGCTCGCGCCTGCTCGGTGAGCGCCTCTGACGGGACCTGGGAAAGCAGGACCACCCGCTTGTAGTGTCCGAAATATGTTGTCATTAATTCAGGATGGCGATCAAGCCCCAGCCCCTTCTTGACGAGACGATCAAAGTGACGCGTCAGGAAATCCGTCAGGTAAAACGTTCCTGGCTCGGCGTCTGCCAGCGCCCGGAACGGATCGGAACCGCTAAAAAATTCGTAGCAATGCGCACCAGGAAGCCGCTCCACGCCGAGGGATTCCAGTACCGAGTCCAGCTGACCGCCCGTGCCACAATCGGCATAGGCGACAAACACCTGCTGAAACTGAGCCCGGTATTTGAGCACGGCTTCACGCACCCTCTCAGGAATGCGCTCTGGCGTATTGTGAAGTTCTGCCGGAAGACACTGAATCCGGACATGGCGCCACTGGTTGCGGCGCTGCAACTCGACCAGCTCGTGCGCAAGCGCACCGCACGCAATCACCAGGGTTGTTGCCTTCACCGACGCATGCCAGCTTCAGGCCCTCAACCCGCTGCGCGGCGCTCCGACACCAACTGCTTGGCCACTTCCACCGCCGTCGCGGCATCCCTGCAGTAGGCGTCCGCGCCCACCGCCTTTCCGAATTCCTCGTTCAAAGGCGCACCACCGACCATGACGATGAAGTCTTCCCGGATACCCTGCTCCTTCATGGTGTCGATCACGACTTTCATATACGGCATGGTCGTCGTCAACAGTGCTGACATGCCCAGAATATCGGGTTGTTCGCGTTGCAGGGCCTCAATGTAGGTATCGGCGTCGGTGTTGATGCCCAGGTCCACCACCTCGAAACCGGCACCTTCCATCATCATGCCCACGAGGTTCTTGCCGATGTCGTGGATGTCGCCCTTGACTGTACCGATGACCATTTTCCCGACCGGTTTTGCGCCCGTCTCGGCCAACAGAGGCCGCAGTATGGCCATGCCCGCCTTCATGGCATTGGCGGCCAACAGGACCTCGGGAACGAAGAGAATGCCGTCGCGAAAGTCTTCGCCCACGATATTCATGCCGCCGACCAGCGCATCATCCAGCACCTTCTTGGCTTCCCAACCCCTTTCAAGCAGGATGTTCGTGCCTTCAACGATTTCCTCCCCGAGGCCATCGTAAAGGTCATCCCACATCTGCTCGACAAGCTCGTCGGTTTCGAGCTCTGCGAGGACGATATCTTCCTCTTGGTCGGTCATGGCCAATCCCCTTCAAGGTTTAAAAAACCACCTGCAAGAGCCTCTCGCAGATGGTCCCGAGGCAAATCTTGACCCAGCGCTGGCTTCGAAGTCAACTGCCGTGATCGCCCGCCCCTCCAGCAAGCATAAAAACCTGTTGCAGCACCTGTCTGATCAGGGGCAAGGGATCGGTCTCGGAGCGATCATCTCTGAAATACCCGCTGTAGGCCACGACGAGATCCAGTTCGGGATTGACCAGCAGCCCCTGACCACCCCAGCCGCCCTTGAAGAAATCGTTATTGTCGTACACGAGCCCCCACTGAAACCCATTGTGCTTGACACCAGGTGGCAGTCCCGATCCATTCCGTGCATTCCTGAGCAGTTCCGGATTGCCCTGCGTAGCGATTGCATCCACATGCCGTTTGGAAATGATCCGGCGGTCTGCGACAACGTCATGACTCGGCGTATACAAAAGCCCGAACCGGGCCAGGTCCCGCAGGCGAGCCATGAACCCGCCATGCATGATCGGCACGCCAAACCTCGGGGCGAGAAATGACGCATCACCCTCCGCCCCGATCAACTGCCAGATCTCTCGCGAGAACACATCCTGGAACGGCATGCCGGCAATCTCCTCAACCAGCCACCCGAGGATAAAAGTGTTCAGGCCCGAGTAACTGTATGAGGTGCCTTGCTCGGCAAAACGTCCGACATCCAGTGCGCTGGCGAAAACATAAGGATTGTCCGGGTCAGTCGGCGTAAAGTAGCCCTCGCCCACCGTCTTGGAATAGGTGTAGTAACAGGAACTGCGATTTTCATAGTCCTCTGGACAATCCAGCCCTGTCGCCATGTCCAGAATATTGCGAACCGTCACGCCGGCAAATGAGGAACCAGCCAGCTTCGGCAGGTAGGTTTCTATGGCTTGCTCGAGATCGATATGCCCGCGATCCTCGAATATCGACACCACGGCGGAAACGAGCACCTTGGAGACAGACCAGTAGATCGGCTTCTCATACGCCAATTGTCTGGGGTAACGTTCGTAGACGATGTGTCCTTGATGCAGCATCACAATACCCATCACGGTGGATTGATCGCTGCTGAGAAAGTCTTCGAACGAGATCTGCCCTTTCCCGGTGGTCACGAGGGCCGAACCAATCTCAGCACGTTCACGCCGCTGCAGGGGACGAACGGGTCCCTCCCGATATACATTCACTGTAGGCAAGACACGGTGCACATTCTTGTGCAGCCAGGCCATCGAGTCTCCGGTAACGGTGAGCCACCAGTCGTCATCAGGCAAGGCGGCAATAAAACGCCGGACTTCTTCCACGCTGGAGGCGGACTGGAACCCCGGGCCATCGCCATGGGCCGGGGCGACCAAGGCTATGAGCAGAAGCATCGCGGGGACAAGCCCCTTCCGGATCCGGGCCACAGGGCGGACCGCCGGGCTCAACTCACCACCACGTCGCGTACAGTGCGATCAGCATCAAGACAATGACAAAGGCTGCCAGGTTGAATCCCGTCGTGGTCTGCGTGTCAACGTCCTCGTAATCGATCGCGTCAGGGTGCGACTCGGCACCCTGGATCAGTGAAATCACCACGCCCGTGGCGATGCACATCAAGAAAACCAGCCCCACCCGGTCGATGAATGGCAGTGAGGGCCACAAGAGTTTGAAGCCCAGCGAGAATACAGCAGAGCCCAGTGCAACCCCAAGTGCCCCGTTGGCCGTCGTGCGTGGCCAGAAAATTCCCATCAGGAACAAGGCGCACACCCCCGGGGTGAAAAAGCCCGTAAACTCCTGAATGTACTGAAATGCCTGGTCAAACTGTCCCAACAACGGCCGGGCCACGATCATCGCCGTGACCATCGCCGAGAAACTGACGATGCGCCCCACGCGAACCAGTTGCTCCTCAGAAGCTCCGCGATTCACGTGGTGTCGGTAGAAATCCATCGTGAAAATCGTGGAAATGGAATTCATCATGGAAGCCAGTGACGAGACAATGGCGGCAATCAGGGCGGCAAATACCAGTCCCAGCAGACCTGCTGGCAATAAACGCATTACCGTTGGATAAGCCTTATCGGGGGCTTCCAGCTCCGGAGCCAGCATGACAGCGGCCACGCCGGGCAACACGACGATCACCGGTATGAGCATTTTAAGGTAGGCAGCAAACATGATGCCTTTTTGAGCTTCCTGAACGTTTTTGGCCGCCAAAGCCCGCTGAATGATGTATTGATTGAAGCCCCAGTAGGACAGATTCATGATCCACATCCCACCCAGCAGTACGGAAATCCCGGGCAAATAATTGTAATGCGGATCGTCCTTGCTGAAGATCAGATCAAATTTCTCAGGTGCTTTCTCCAACAGGACATTGAAGCCGGCGACAATGCCCTCGCCGCCGGACACTTTGTCGAGGGCGATAGCAGCGATGAACAGGCCACCAAGAACCAGCAAGGCAACCTGGATGATATCGGTCAAGGCCACCGCTTTGAGTCCACCGTACAAAGAATAGGCCGACGCGAACAGGCCAAGAGCGACCAGGCCCCACACAATGTCCAGACCGGTTACGGTGTTGACGGCCTGCGCACCCAGCCAGAGGATGGCGGTGAGATTGACGAACACGTAAACGCCCAGCCAGAAAAATGCCATAACCATGCGCACGCGGTGGTCATAACGTTGCTCAAGGAACTGGGGCATGGTGTAGATTTGGTGCTTCAGAAACACCGGCAACAACCACTTTCCTACGATCACCAGTGTGATTGCGGCCATCCATTCGTAGGCACCGATCGCGATTCCCATGACCCAAGCAGAGCCCGACATGCCAATGATCTGCTCTGCAGAAATATTAGCGGCAATCAGCGAGGCGCCGATGGCCCACCACGGCAGTGCCCTGCCAGCCAGGAAATAATCGCTGGTGTCTTTCTTGTGGCCGGCCTTCTCACGAGAGACCCATTGCGCAATGACTAAAAGCAGGACCGCATAGATGGCCACGACCGCGTAATCCAGAGTTCCCAAGTACATTTCCACTCACCCAGTTTTGCCCAAAATCATGGCCGCACCATTGAGAGTGACCGACCACCTCCACGAGTTTCGTGGGGCCATGATAGCGCTTTCATGATTCTCATTGAAATGACTTCGAAAGACCGACCGGCACAGGTGCTGCCCGGCGGCCGTTTGAATTGCGTTCAAAGCACGCAGTTTCAGTCCCAGCGCGGATTTCCGGCCTGCATGTCTGAGCGTTGCAGGCGAATGGGGAATTTGTCCCGAAGCCGGGCGTCGGTCTTCGAGCCAATATAGTCAGGGTAGTGGCTGGCCAGCATCTCAGCTACCGCCTGGTGCGCCTGCTGGTAGAGCGTCTCGGAACCGGTTTCCTCCCATTCTCCCGGTGTTCGGCGATCCGCGACCCGAGGGTAGAGATATTCAGACTGCATCACTGACAAAGTCTGGTCGCTGCCCAGGAAATGACCCGGACCACGGACCGTACGCTCGATCACATCCAGGGCGAGGGTTTCGTCCGTGACCTCGATGCCTCGCAGGATTCGTTGCACATTTCCCAGCATGTCGTTATCGATGAGCATGCCTTCAAACGACTGACCGATGAGGCTGCCCACGATCCCCGGGTATGCAGCCACAAGGTTCCCGCCTGCCAGCGCTGCAGCAAGCGTCGTCAGGGCTTTCTCGTAACCGGCCTGTACATCCATGGTCTTCGCATCGGTCATCCCACTGCTGACGCTGGTGGTGAATCCGAAGTGATTGCACAGCTGCGCCGTGGCGGCCATGATCAGCGCCTCCTCGCCGCTGCCCCCGCTGAATGCGCCGGTGCGCAAATCGGAAATAAAGGGCCACATACCAAACCCAAACGCACAGCCTCTATTGACCAGGTTCACCACGCACAGGCAAGCCAAGGTCTCGGCGAAACACTGCACGAGCGAGCCTGCGAGCGTGGCTGGCGAGGTCGCACCTGCCTGGGGGGCAACCGCGATATCATAAACGAGACCTAATTCGGCGATTTTGACCATGACTTGAGCGTTGTCTTTTCCAAAACGCAGGGGTGATACGATCGGACAGCCGCCAATCGTGCAGACCGGCCGTTCGAGGAAACGGCCTTCCTGCCCGTACCAGGTATCAAAGAATTCCACCAGTGGGTCAATGTGCGCGACCTCAGCAATCCCGAGGGCGATGGATTTCTCGGTCCCGGCCATCGCCGCGTAGGCGATATTGATGTCGTGAACAAAGATGTCCTGGCTGTATTCCGCCGCAATAAACGGCTGGCCATAGTTATGGATGTGCTCGAGCTGGTCAGCCAGTCGCGCCGCGTCGTAGAGATCGGTCAACCGTGTGGGTCGGAATTTCTGGGTCTCGTAATCCAGTATGGTGACTGCCTCGCCGGATGTGCAGAAAAACACATTTTCTCCGCCCACTTCGAAATCGTGATCGGGGTTGGGGGCATAGACCGGGTAGGAACGCGCAGAGACCGATATCAGGTCTTCCACCAATGGACGGGGAAACAACAGGCGGCCGGAATCGTCCAGCTCACAACCACCGGGCAGCGCGTAATGCAGTATCTCGGGTATTGGATCGCCAATGCCGATGCGCGCAAGGATATCCAGGGCCGCATCATAAATTCGCGCGATGTCATGCTTGCTCAGTGGCTGATAGCGCCCGCCCTCCAATCCGGGGTGCACTGCATCCTGGCGAATACCACCGGAACGAGCCTGCCGCCGGGCACCCGATCCGCCTTTGCCACGGCGCCGCCCCGCGCTCACTCGGACGCCCGCATCGTCTGCAGATACCAGTGGACGAATTTCCAGGTAAACGATTCCATATTCGAATAGGGCCCCGGCGTATAAAACCGGGAATTGACGCCCGCTGCGTTGTTTTCGATGATTTGCTTGTCGGCCTGGGTGGTCACATCCCAGAGCCAGGTCACGCGCTCGCGGTCGTAGTCACGGCCTTCTTCAGCGTCGCCCCGAACCAGCCAGGTGATATCGCAGGTGCTTCGGCCCTTGCCCAGGGGCCGAAACGCGTAGATGACGACATAATCGCAGTAGGCCAGCGCGAAGGTGACCGGGCCCACCTGAAAATCAGCGCATCCTCCGTAGTAGCCTGAAATGTCTCCAAGCAACGGCGCAACGGCCTGCCCGTCCTCGCTGCCAGTCACATGCCCCCTGATCAGGGGGTAACGCTCGTAGGCGAAATCGCTACCGAAAGACAGTGCCGCGCCGTAAATACGGTTGATTTCACTATCGCTGAGCCCGCAGTCCGGCGCTTCTTCATAGATGCGATCATAGCCCTGCTCGAGCCTGTTTTTCGCATGTGCAAGGCCGTGTCCCCGGGAGTACTCGGGATGAGCGGGCGCGCAATGGTAGCACTCGGTGTAGTTCTCTACGGCCAGCTTCCAATTGGCCTGCATGGGGTAGTCCTGCCGGTGAGCGACCTTGGCCTCCTCGAGTCGATAGGGTTCCAAACGGGGCCCCAACCCTTCTCTGACCGGTCCAAAATCACCAGGATGCTCCGCAAAGTTGATGAAAATCATTCCCGCGAGAACCTCGCAATGAATTTTCCGTAGGGAATGTGCGGCATAGTCGAAATCCGGGTCCATCTCGCGGGCCGCCAGGAGGGCGCCGTCCAGGCCATAAACCCAACCGTGGTAGCGGCAGGCCAGTCGTTTGGAATTACCCCTGGCCTCGAGACAAATGCGCGAACCCCGGTGACGGCACACGTTAACCAAGGCGTGAATCGAATCCTCTGCGTCCCGCATGATGATCACCGACTCCCGGTCCAGTTCATACAAGAACCAGTCTCCGGTCTCCGGAATTTCACTCACATGTCCGGCGTAAAGCCATGAACGCATGAAAATCTGCTCGACATCGCGCTCGTAGATTCCTTCATCGGCATAAAATGCGCGGGCCAGAGCCCGGCGTTCAGACTGGGCTTCCAGCACGGCATTAAATTCAGAATCGATCATGATATTCATCCTCGGAAATTCAATTCACTTCATGTTGCGACGACGCGTCCGGGTTTAGGGAGTCAAAGCGTGCCCTGCTCCTGCCTGCGAGGGCGGCCACGATGAGGCCAAGGCTGACCAGCGCGATCATCACGGTGGCCAGGGCATTGATGTCCGGAGTCACCCCCAATTTGACCTTGGAGAAGATCAGCATCGGCAGCGTTGTCGCGCCTGGGCCGGAGACAAAGCTAGCAATCACCACGTCATCCAGTGAGAGGGTAAATGCCAACAGCCAGCCCGACAGCATCGCCGGCGCGATCAGGGGCACCGTGACGTCCAGAAAAACACGCAAGGGGCGGGCCCCCAGGTCCATCGCCGCCTCTTCCAGCGATTCGTCCATGCCTTTTAACCGTGAGCGCACCACGACGCTCACGTAGGCCATGGCAAGCGTTGCATGCGCAATCGTTATGGTCATTCCGCCTCGCGAGGCAGGCCAGCCAATCCAGTCAGAAAGGCTGATAAACAGGAACAACAGGGAAATCCCGGTGATGATCTCAGGCATCACCAGGGGCGCCGTCGCCATTCCGGTCAAGAGTGCCCGGCCGCGAAACCGGCCAAGGCGAGTCAGCGCAAGCGCGATCAGCGTTCCCATCAGCGTTGCCAGCGTTGCCGAAACCACGGCAATCTTCACGCTTAACCACGCCGCGGACAGAATCTCCCCATCATGCAGGAGGCTGCGGTACCAGCGCATTGAAAATCCGCCCCACAAACTGACCAGCCGTGAGTCATTGAAAGAATACGCCACCACGGAGAGGATCGGGACATACAGGAAGGCATAGCCGAACGCGGTCACCGAAATCAACATGGTGTTCCGGTTCCTCATTTCGAACCCTCTCCGACGGAAGGGTCGTTGGTGCGCTGGAACCACATCATCGGGAGAACGAGTATCAGGAGCAGTACCACGGACACCGCGGAGGCCACCGGCCAGTCCCGATTGATGAAGAATTCATCCCATAATGCACGGCCGATCATCAAGGTGTCCGACCCACCGAGCAATGCGGGAATCAGGAACTCCCCCAATGCCGGGATAAAGACCAGCAGACAACCGGCGATCACGCCCGGCATGGACAAGGGCAAGGTGATGTCCAGGAAGACCCTGAAAGGACTCGCCCCAAGATCCGTCGCTGCCTCCACCAATTGATGATCCATGCGTTCCAGGCGTGCATAAAGCGGCAAAATCATGAATGGCAGGTAGGAGTAGACGATGCCGAGATACACCGCAAAATCGGTGTACATCAGGGGCAGGGGCGCGTCGATGATGCCTACCGCACCGAGCAGCCTGTTGATGACGCCATTGGTGTTTAACAGTCCGATCCACGCATAAACCCGCAACAGGAACGAAATCCAGAATGGCAATACCACCGCCAGCAGCAGCACATTTCGCCGCCCGGGCGGTTGTCGGGCGATGAAGTAAGCCATCGGGTAGGCCAGCAACAGGCACAGGAATGTGCTCACGGTCGCCATCTTGATCGAGCTGAGGTAGTGCAGCAGGTAAAAACTGTCGCTGAAAAGGAAGCGATAGTTGTCCGCGGTCAGTAGCACGCTGTTCCATCCCCGCGCCGTGGCGTCGATCAGGGGCGTGAATGGCGGCACTGCGACGATTGGATCGGCCAGGCTGATCTTGAATATGACACCGAAAGGCGCCAGGAAAAAAAGCAGCAACCAGGCAAATGGAATCGACAGTGCCCATCGCAACCAGCGTCGGCGACCATCGCCACGTCCGGAATCGCGCTTCGCAGCTGACTTCACAACGAGGTCGCCCACCTTATCCGTCCCTCAAGACAAGCGCGTTGGCGCTGCTCCAGGACAGGTAGACCTTATCCCGCACGCTGAATGCCTCGACCCGGCTGCGATGCCGATTCTGGGTGCTGACCTTGATGATTCGCCCGGATGCAAGCTTAACCCTGAAAACGGAATGATTGCCGAAGTAGCCAATATCCTGAACGACGCCCTGCAAAACGGGGTCAGGTGACAGGTGGGGTGCTTCCGGGGCAATATGGATTTTTTCCGGGCGCACGCTCAGCCACATCGAATCTCCCCTCGAGGCCGGGTCGGGGCACGCCCACTCCATCTCGAAATCAAAATCGATCGCCTCGAGGCGGACCACTCCAGCGGCCCAGTCGATCACGCGTGCCTCAAACTGGTTGACGCTGCCTATGAAGCCTGCGACGAATCGATTCACTGGAGATTCATAAATTTCCCTGGGCGTTCCCACCTGTTCGAGCCGACCTTTGTTCATCACTGCAACGCGATTGGCCAGCGTCATCGCCTCTTCCTGGTCATGGGTCACGACTATGAAGGCGACACCCAGTTCTCTGTGCAGGTTCATTAACTCGTATTGCGTTCGCTCTCTCAGTTTCCTGTCCAGCGCGGCCAAGGGTTCGTCGAGCAGCAGCAGCTTGGGTCGCTTGATCAATGCCCGCGCTAGGGCAACGCGCTGCCGCTCTCCGCCCGAGAGCGAGTCTGGCCTGCGTTGCTCCAGGCCGGACAACTGGACCAGAGCGAGCATGTCGGCCACGCGGGTCGCAATCTCCGTGGAGGGCACGCCCTCCTTCTTCAATCCATAGGCCACGTTGTCAGCGACATTGAGGTGAGGAAACAGCGCGTAGGACTGGAACATCATGTTGACGGGACGCTGGTATGGCGGCACCCGGGTCATGTCCACGCCATTGATCAACAATTGGCCCTCACTGGGCGCCTCGAACCCTGCCAATATTCTGAGTAGTGTTGTTTTGCCACAACCCGATGCGCCCAGGATGGCAAACAATTCCCCCCTCTCGACGGTCAAATCGACGCCATCTACAGCCAGCGTCGAACCAAATCGTTTGCGCAGACCGCGCATTTCCACCACAGGAGCGGAAATGTCATCGGATACGATACCCACTGGCTTGTCGGGCTTCATGGCTCGACACCGCCCCGGGCCGCGAGGTGACCCAACGGCTTTGCTTTTTCCCGATACCACGCTGTGTTCATAATCCGGCCTTGACGCGAGACCAGAGCCGTGAACGCAGGCGCTCGGCCTTGGGAGAGTAGATTCGATTGAGACTGATGTGCTGGCGCTCCTCCATGGATGGGTAAATGGCGGGATCATTCAGCACTGCAGGGTCTATCAATGGAACCGATGCGCGGTTGCCGTTGGCATAACCCAATAGATTGGTAGCCGGCGCAATGACCTCCGGGCGCATCAGAAACTCCAGAAATCGGTGTGCGTTTTCCGGATGCGGCGCATCCGCCGGAATGAGCAGGTTATCAAAAAAGAACAAGGTCCCCTCCCCCGGCACGGAATAGGCAAGCTCAATGTCTTTTCCTACCTCGTTGGCCCGAGCCTGGGACTGGGCATAATCGCCCGACCAACTCATCGCCAAACAGATATCCTCATTAGGGAGATCGATCATCATTCGGGTCGAGCTGAAGTAACGGACGAAGGGCCGCACCGCCAGCAGGGTCTCTTCCGCCTCGCGAAGATGCTCCAAGTCCATGCTCAACGGGTCATGCCCGAGGTAAGCCAGCACAAGGGGAATCACGGATGTGGCCTCATCGATCAGCGATATGCCGCAATCGGAGAAATGTTGTGCCACCTCCGGATCGAACAGCATGCGTGAACTGCGCACGGGTGCATTTGGCAACCGTTCTTCCACCATCCTCACGTTGTACGCAAAGCCCACCGTCCCCCACATGTAGGGTACCGAATAACGATTTTCGGGATCATATACAGCCAGTTGCTCCAGTGCCCATGGATCCAGGTTATGCCAGGATGGCAATTTTGATTTGTCCAGGGGCAGGAAAGCGCCCAGCGGGATGAGCCGCTCTGCATACCGCGCTGCGTAGAGCACCAGGTCGTAATTGGTGTCCCCCGCCAGGAGCTTGGCCTCGACCACGGCGGTGGCGTCGTAGGTGTCGTAGTTCACCCGGATCCCTGTCTCGGCCCGGAAATCCGCCAGTGTGGTTTCCCCGATGTAATCGGCCCAGTTATAGAAATTCAGAACCGGCTCTTCCTGTGCAGTGACTGGCGTTGCACCCAACACACAAATGATGATGGCCGCGAAGACGCGGCTGCTGCGAATGAGCTGGCGGCGCATGATCGCTTCCTACATCCCCTCCAACCCGCGCTTGATCAGCGCCCTGGCGATAATCAGGCGCTGGATCTCGCTCGCTCCTTCCCAGATCCTGTCCACCCTGATTTCTCGGGCGAAACGTTCAGCGCAGTTTTCACGCATGTAACCTCGACCGCCGAGAATCTGCTGGCAACGATCGGCGATTCGGCTGGCGGTCTCTGAGGCCAGCAATTTCGCCACTGAGCAGCGCGCGTGAAGGGATTTCACATCCTCACCACGATCCTGTGCCTGCGCGGCTTCAAAAGTCACCAACCGTGCCGCCCACAATTCACTGACGCAATCGGCCAGCATGGCCTGAACCATCTGTTTTTCAACCAACAGTTCACCGCTGACCTCGCGGGAGCGGGCAAATTCAAGCGCGGTATCGATCAGGCGCGCGCTGGCCCCACAGTCCCGTGCGGCAATCATCAAGCGTTCACGCCGGAACCAGCTGTGGGTAAATCGCATGCCCTCGCCTTCCTCCCCGATCCGGTTTGCGGCCGGCACGAAGACTTCCGAGAATCTCATTTCAGGGTGGTGATGATCAAAAGTATGACTGAACAACGGCGTGCGAATCACTTCGATTCCGGGTGAGTCCTTGTCAACGAAAAACAGGGCATCGCTACCGGCATGGGGGCCTGAAGACAGTCGCGCCTGGACAACCAGGAAATCAGCCAGGTTGGCGCTCGTCACGAACCATTTGACGCCGCTGAGCCGATACCCGCCCTCACAGGACTCGGCTGTGGTCTCAATCACCACGTCTGATCCGGACTGCTCTTCGGTAATCGCATAACATTCTTTTCTGGCCCCATTCATCAGGGGCAAAACATAGCGCTGCAATTGCTCTTCCGTACAGGCCTCGAACATCCATCCCATCGGCTCAGAAAAGCACCAGCACAGCGCATTGGTGACTCGCCCAAGCTGCTCCCAGACCGCGACCTGGTCAACCATTCGAAGTCCGAGACCACCCAGCGACTCGGGCACATCCATCGAGCT
>CAXQNK010000141.1:0-13505 GCA_964225175.1 Candidatus Nitrosopumilus sp.
TTCAGACGTGTGCTCTTCCGATCTATAGCTCACCAGGCTCGCCAGCAGGTACACCGCCAGAAGAATGGAGAAAAGAAACACGCTCTCCTGGATGCGTTGCATCATCGGATCTGTGTCGCGCGGAGACTTGGCTGCTTTCTTTCGTGCCTGAGGCAAAATTAAGGCTCCACCTGATATTGTATTCGCATCATATTATATTTATTGATTTTTTTAAAATAATTAGCCCGTTCGCATGAAATGGAAACTGGGTGTGCGCCCTGAAAATCCCTGTAATAGATACCTGAAGTCAGCCCAGTGATTCAGTTAGAATACCCTCTTCAGTAATCATCTCCCATCGCTGTTTCGAGAGGCGCGATTCGGGGATTATTCGAGCAACAATCCACCAACGGAGCGATTATACATGAGCGATGTCAGGCACTGTCGGGTTCTTATCCTGGGCTCAGGACCCGCCGGTTACACCGCCGCGATTTACGCAGCGAGGGCCAACCTGAATCCTGTTGTGATCACCGGCTTGCAACAGGGCGGGCAACTGACGATCACCACCGACGTGGATAACTGGCCAGGTGACGTAGAGGGCTTGCAAGGCCCGGCGCTCATGGAACGCATGTTGAAGCATGCCGAGCGATTCGACACCGAGGTCGTATTCGATCACATTCACACCGCCCATCTCGGCAACAAGCCGTTTTTACTCGAGGGCGACGCCGGCAAATACACCTGCGATGCTTTGATTATCAGCACCGGCGCAAGCGCTCAGTACCTGGGTCTGCCCTCAGAGCAGGCGTTCATGGGCAGAGGCGTGTCGGCCTGTGCGACCTGCGACGGTTTTTTTTACAGGGAGCAACCGGTAGCTGTCATCGGCGGCGGCAATACCGCGGTGGAAGAGGCACTGTATTTGTCCAATATTGCTTCATCAGTCACCCTGGTCCATCGCAGAGACGCCCTACGTGCGGAAAAAATCCTGCAGGATCGCCTGTTCGAACGTGAAGCCAATGGTAATGTCGAGATTCTCTGGGATCACGTGCTCGACGAAGTACTTGGCAATGAGGCCGGGGTCGATGGAATGCGTATCCGCGGTGTAAAGTCCGATGAGTTGCGGGATGTGCAAGTTAATGGTGTGTTCATTGCTATCGGTCATGTCCCGAACACCGGTATATTTGATGGCCAACTCGACATGCATAACGGCTATATTAGAACGCACAGCGGCACCGAGGGGATGGCAACTGCCACCAGCGTGCCGGGTGTATTTGCAGCGGGCGACGTCGCTGATCATGTCTATCGCCAAGCCATTACATCGGCGGGATTTGGCTGCATGGCAGCGCTGGACGCTGAGCGCTGGCTTGACGAAGCCAAGGACTGAACTACCGGCTTTGGCATGATTCCCAGGCTGGGCGATGCAGCAAACAGCCCTTTTCCGCCCGTGCATAGCGCGCTGAAAGATCCGGACGGGCTTCTGGCCTGGGGTGGAGACCTCGATCCTGAACGACTTATCCAGGCCTATCTCCGCGGCATATTTCCATGGTATTCGCAGGGCCAGCCGATATTGTGGTGGTCGCCTTCAAAGCGTTGCGTCATTGTGCCGGACCAGCTTCACGTTTCCAGGCGATTGGCGCGGACAATCCGAAAAAAAGATTTCAGGATCACCGCCGATCTGGCTTTTGCAGACGTCGTTTCGGCCTGTGCTGCACCCGGACCCCAAAGAACCTCCACCTGGATCACGAGTGAGATGGCGTCAGCCTATATGCAACTGCACGTCCTGGGTTTGGGGCACTCCATAGAAATTTGGCGTGGTGATCATCTGGTTGGCGGCATTTACGGGCTCTCGATGGGTGGCATGTTTTTTGGTGAATCGATGTTCAGTGCGGGGCGTGATGGCAGTAAACTCGCCCTGGTTGCGCTATGTCGTGCCATGCAACGCTGGTCTTTCGACCTACTGGACTGCCAGATCCCAAACCCGCACTTGCTCAGCCTGGGTGCCGTGAGCGTGCCCAGAGAGCAATTTCTGAAACAGTTGCAGTTCAGCCTTGAGAAGGAAACGCGCACAGGCTCATGGACCAATGAATTTGCCAATGTGTGATCTGAGCTTGGTCGGCGGACATCCAAACATGACCGATGATGATGCGGTAATGGTGCCATGCCTGTTTTATGTGATGTGCCTTGACAGGGCAATCACAAACCTCCTCGATGGGGGAGATGAATACCTGGAATTGAGGATTAAAAGCCGGACCTTGTGAGTCAGTCATCTGCACGGCGTTCAGATTGCCGCGGCGCGTCCCCTTCAGAGGACTGGGCATCGATGCCGGGGAACCAATCCGGCACGGTGTCGTCCTCCTCCCATTCATAGGTCTTCAAGGGAACACGATCCCATTTCCTGTAGAGGGCTGCCATGATCACGCCCAGCACAGCGCCTGAAAGATGCATTTCCCAGGACATGCCCGAGCGAACCGGCAATACGCCCCAAATCATCGAGCCGTAAAGAAACCAGACCATCAGTGATACGGCCACGGAGCGAAAATCCTGCCGCAGCACTCCGCTGACGAAGACAAAAGCGAGCATTCCGTAAATCAGGCCGCTGGCTCCAATATGCAGGCTGGGCCGCCCAATGAACCAGGTCAGCATGGCAGTGCCAAACCACAACATGGGAAGCGCGCGTACCGAGATATTGGGGTACAAGTACAACATGGTCGTCAGGCTGACGAGCAATGGCGCAGTATTGTTGAACAGGTGCCCAAACCCACCATGCAACAATGGCGCCATGAAAACGCCGACCAGCCCGTCGGTCGCGCGCGGCCTGAGGCCGAAACGATTCAGACCCAGACCCAGGTAGCTGTCGGCGATCTGGATGAACCAGAGCACGGCAGCAAAACCCATCGCCACGCGAAGTGCCAACCAGAAATTACTCCTGGCCCGTGCCGAGCTGGTGAATTCCGGGTCCGGTTTTTGTAGGCGCATGCTCAGGTAGTTTCGGCAGTAGGCAGTGCGGAAGCAATGAGCGTTTGCGCGGTGTCTCGTAAACTTCCGAGGTCATTCAGGCTCCTGCCTTGCGTTTCGATCACGGGATGCGCCACTAGCCGGACCCGTCCGGGAAATATCTTCAATGTCTTTGCGGGACAAATTTCATGCGTGCCAACGACGGTTACCGGCAAGATCGGGATCTGGGCTTCGATCGCAACGCGGAAAGCCCCCTTTTTGAAGGGCAGCAGGTTACCATCTGGGCTGCGGGTGCCCTCAGGGAAAAACAAAATGCCTATGCCGTTACCGAGACGTTCCAGCGCAGCGTTGATTTGTTTCCGGGCCTGCTCCGGATTTTTCCTGTCGATGAAAATATGGCCCACTTTCTCACAGCCGATTCCGATGCCTGGCGCTTTTCGCAGCTCTTGCTTGATGACCCATTTGAGATCGAGATCCAGCCAGCCGTAAAGCGCGGGAATGTCGAAGAGGCTGAGGTGATTGGCCACCACGACGTAGGAACGGCTTGTGTCGATGTGCTCGGAACCTTCGAGCTGCACCCTCATCGGGGTTAACCAGGCCAGCGCACGCGCCCAGTTCATCGCAACGTAGCGGCTGGAAAATCGCGGACTCACCAAGATGGCGGTCAGTGTTGCCAGCCAGCCTGCAATAAAGCTGAGCATAGCAGCCAGTGGGATCAACACCAGCCAAGCGTAAATTTGATAGGGCCAGAACAGGAGCTTTTTCACGGCGTTTACTGTAGGCGACTCATCGCCAGACTAGCGACCTCGATGTGCCCACGCAAGTGCAAGAGCGAAAGGCACGGAGCGCCCATTATGACGCCCCGTGCTGTATTTCTGAGCTGATCAGGCGGCTTCGCTCGTTTTGCTCTCGGTGGCATCGAGCAAACGGCCGGTCGCATTCTGGATTGCGATAGTACGGGGCTTCATCGCCTCGGGAACTTCGCGTTCAAGGTGAATATGAAGCAGGCCATTCTCCATGCTTGCGCCCGTGACCCTGACATGATCAGCGAGGTTGAAGCGTCGCTCGAAAGATCGAGCTGCAATGCCTCGGTAAAGGTAGTTGAGCTCGCTTTCTTCGGAATTCTTTTCGCCAGTAACGAGAAGCTTGTTGCGTTCCGAAGTGATGTTTAATTCATCTTCGGTGAACCCGGCAACAGCCATGGTGATCTGGTAAGTGTCTTCGTCGAGCGCGACGATGTTGTAAGGTGGATATGAATTACCCTGCTCCGTGCGATTTGCAGAGGCAAGTAGCGAGGCAAGTCGATCAAATCCAACAGATGTTCGGTACAGGGGTGAAAAATCAAAGCCAGTCATAACCGTATTCTCCTTTGAAGCAATTCGGAAGTTAGGGTTCCGCTGTTTAGCCGGAACATTATGTGGTCCCAATTGGCAACCACATTACCAAGGTGGGGGCCGCGATGGCGGATTCAAGTTAATGGTGCGCGCTGCGGGTATTTTAAAAATGGCGATAGGAGACACGCATGATGCTCAGCACCCTCTGACCCACCGGCAAGCCAATCTGAAAGGTCTCGCCCACCCGTTTACCCAAAAGGGCGCGTGCCACAGGTGAATCGATGGAAATCCAGCCTTTCTGTGCATTGGTTTCATCCGCGCCGACAATCCGATAATGAAATTCACCCTCTTCTGACACCAGTGTGACCTCGGCGCCAAAACGCACGAGCCCCTGATCTTCAGGTAAGCGGTCGACAATTTTGATCTCTTCGAGCCGCCGGGTCAGATACTGAATTCTTCGGTCCATCTCTGCCAACTGCTTTTTTCGGTAGACGTATTCCGCATTTTCCGAGCGGTCCCCTTCGGCCGCAGCTGCACTTAAGGCCTGTACGACCTCCGGTCGTGTCTCGCGCCACAAGGTTTTAAATTCGGCACGTAATGCGGCTGCCCCGCTCGCGGTGATGTAAGGACTGGATTTTTGTGGCGGCGGCCTCCAGCGTGTCATGTCTGCTCACGCCACGACGTTTTTCCGGCCCCACGCCAACACCGGGCGGGTAATGTCGATCCGCGGTCGCGGCACAGTAAAAAAAAGCATTGACGAGGCTGATTCACAAGTATGATTTTACCACCCGGACCCGCAGATGCCGGTATTGGGGCTTGAATAGTTTCTCCGCCCTGCCTGGAACAACATCGCCTGCTCGGTGCCGAGCGTCTCGGTTGCCAGGCAAGTTCACATCATGCGGCGCTTGAGCACAGTTGCGGCAGGCGACATAATCCCGTGACGCATAGAGCAGTGCACCACGAGCAGGAAGTTCAATGTCAGGCAAACCTGATTCACTTAAATCCATCTTATTCGCTTTTTTCGCTAACTTTTCCATAGCCATCGCCAAGGGCTTCGCGGCGTTCTTCACGGGCTCCAGCGCGATGCTGGCCGAATCGATTCACTCACTGGCTGATAGTGGTAACCAGCTTTTGTTGATTCTTGGGCTAAAACAATCTCGCCTCCCGCCAAGTGATGAATATCCTCTCGGTTACGGCAAAAGCATCTATTTCTGGTCATTCCTGGTGGCTTTGGTCCTGTTCAGCCTGGGCGGGCTGTTCTCACTCTATGAGGGCTGGCACAAATTTCAGCATCCCGAGCCGATAACCGCTCCCTGGGTTGCCGTGGGGGTGCTTATTTTCGCGATTATCGCGGAAGCCATTTCCCTCTGGGGCTGCATGCGCGAGGTGAACAAGGAGCGCTGGGGGAGAAGCCTGGCACACTGGTTCAGGGAAAGCAGAACGAGCGAACTGGTTGTCGTCTTTGGCGAGGATGTGGCTGCATTACTGGGCCTTGTTGTAGCCCTTGCCGCGGTAGTGGCCAGCATGCTGACGGGTAATCCGCTTTTTGATGCCATTGGCACTCTGGTTATCGGAGCCCTGTTGCTGGTCATCGCAGTGTTCATTGCCGTAGAGGTGAAAGCGCTGTTGATCGGACAAAGCGTGGAGCCAAGGATTTTAAAGGCCATGCGGGAACACCTGTCTCAACAGCCCGAGGTGGAGCGGTTGTTTCGCCTGGTGACCATGCAGATGGGGCCCGACGCCATGGTAGCGGTCAAGGCACAAATGAAAGAAATGGGCTCAGAGGCTGCACTTGTCGCCGCCATCAACCGGATAGAAGCGGGATTCAAAAATCAATTCCCGCAGACCGCCTGGCTGTTCTTTGAACCGGACGTAACGGATGATAACTGAAGCCATTGGCTCCGGAGACAACGGAGCCGGCGAATGACTGGGCAAAAACAACCCAGTGTCGGTTTTGTCAGCCTCGGCTGCCCAAAGGCACTGGTTGATTCCGAACGCATCCTGACCCAGCTCAGGATAGATGGATATGCCATTTCCCCCACCTATGAGGGCGCAGACGTGGTGGTGGTCAACACCTGCGGATTTATCGACAGCGCTCGCAGCGAGTCCTTGCACGCCATTGGTGAAGCGCTAGAGGCCAATGGGCGTGTAATCGTCACCGGCTGTCTTGGGGCACAGGAGCACACGATTCGCAACATTCACCCGAAGGTCCTTTCGGTGACCGGTCCCCAACAGTACGAGCAAGTGGTCTCTGCAGTGCATGAGGCGGTCCCCCCTCGCCGGGAACATGACCCTTTGACGGATCTTGTCCCTGCGCAGGGTATCAAGCTCACACCACGACACTACGCCTATCTGAAGATCTCGGAAGGATGCAACCATCGCTGTACCTTTTGCATCATTCCCTCGATGCGCGGTCGGCTGGTGAGCCGACCGCTACCCGACGTGCTGCGTGAAGCCGAGCGACTGGTTCGCTCTGGCGTGCGAGAGTTGCTTGTAATTTCCCAGGACACCTCGGCATACGGTGTGGATCGCGCCTATAAGCGAGAGGAATGGCGCGAGGGGCACCTGGAAACACGCCTGTTGGGTCTTTGTGAGGGATTATCCGCCCTGGGTGTTTGGGTTCGCCTGCATTACGTCTATCCGTATCCACATGTCGATGACATCATCCCGTTGATGGCGGAAGGCCGTGTATTGCCCTACCTGGATATTCCGTTTCAGCACGCAAGCCCCTCCATTCTGAAAGCCATGCGCCGACCCGCAGCCGCAGAAAAGACACTCAACCGACTTCAGCAATGGAGATCCGTTTGCCCTGACCTGGCCATCAGAAGCACGTTCATCGTCGGCTTTCCCGGGGAAACCGAGAATGACTTTGAGGAACTGCTGAGCTTTCTGAAAGAGGCGCGGCTTGACCGGGTGGGCTGTTTCAGATACTCCCCCGTCGAGGGCGCCGCCGCCAACGCATTGCCGCAGTCGGTACCGGAAGAAGTCAAAATTGAACGCGAGGCCCGATTTATGGCGACCCAGGCCGACATCAGTCGGTCCCGATTGCGTGATCGAATCGGTAAAACGATCGAGGTGATCGTCGACGAAATCGATGGGCAAACGGTCATCGCAAGAAGTCACGCCGATGCTCCTGAAATCGATGGCCTGGTTTTCGTGCAAAATGCCAGCGCGCTTCCAGTGGGTGCACTCGCCTCTGTTGTGATTGATTCCGCAGACGATCATGACCTGTTCGGTCACCTTGCAAGCTGAGTCATGCTGGAATCTTTTTATCGTCGCAATGCTGAAAGATTATCCTGGCCCCCGGGTACGCTTTTTATCAATGCACCGTGCGCTTGGGGCTGTGAACAGGCCAAATCCGGATATCAGTTTTTTACGCAGGATTATTGCGATTACAAGACACTCCGCGACGCTGGGTTAATGGTTGAATTCGGCTGTTTCCCCGCTCACGGCCCCGCCCGGTTCCATGACGTGGTGATCGCTGCACCAAGGGAAAAGTCTCATTTGGAGCAGTGGCTGCATTGGGCATCAACGATCGGACCGGAAACGCGCGTCTGGCTGGCCGGCGAAAACAGGGCCGGAATAAAGTCCGCAGCCCGAAGAATAAGGACGTTCTTCAGCGAAGTTGGGCAAGCTGATGCGGCCCGTCATTGCGTCATGTGGCGTGCGCAGGCCCCGATGCCGGGGCCGGAATTTGATGTACGGAAGATATTCTCGAAATGGTCGGTGCAATGGCACCCGCAGAACCTCGAAGTGGTCTCTGCACCCGGTGTTTTTTCGCACGGTCGTCTCGACCCGGCAACGGCGATGCTGCTGGAGGTTTTGAATAAACTGCCCTTGAGAGGAGACATCCTGGACTTTGGCTGTGGCTCAGGCGTGCTCGGCCTTGGGATTAAATCAACACATCCAGAGGTTGATTTGCACTGCGCAGACGTTAGCGCATTGGCCCTGGAAAGTTGCCGGCAATCTCTGAGCTTAAACGGTCATTCAGCAAATGTGATGGCATCCTGTGGTTTTAAAGATATTGAATTCCGATTCGATATGATCGTCAGCAACCCACCCTTTCACCGGGGTGTGGTGACTCAAAGCGACATGAGTATGAAAATGCTGGGCGAGCTGGGAATTAATTGTAAAGCCGGTGGTCAATTGGTTATTGTGGCCAATCGGCATCTCGCCTATCCAGAGTGGATGGACAAAACATTTGGTGGGCACGAGGTTCTTAAGTCAAATAATAAATATGCCGTGTATCGCGGAATTCCCCTGCATGGCGAAAGAGGAGTCAAACTCAAATGAATAAAGTGATTGGCATGCTGCTGCTTGCTCTCATCGTCAGCGGATGTAACCAGGAACCTCAAGCACCGGGTCCGGATAGGATTGCCGGCAAGCCGAAAGGCGATGCCACTTCACTCGAGCAAGCGGCCATTGACGAGGCCATGAGTGAACCGATGGATGGCAGCAGCGTGGAAGCGTTTGAGCGGAACATGGAAGCGATCAAGAAAAGGATTGGCCCGAAGAATAGCCAGTATCTGAGCACCGCCCTGAACCACATGCTCTTCTATGACCTCAGTCTTGCCGGTAGCAAAGCCAAGCTGTACGCGTCGGTGGATGGCATGTCTCCTGCGGAAATCATCGATAAGGTCCAGAACTAGGTCAGCTTACTGAGTGCCGATGGCATCACTGGAAGAGTAGAATCCGCCATCCCCGATTGTGAATCAGAAATAGCAACAAAATGTGTGGCAAGGCATCAGTCGTCGATCTGAAATGGAATGATGTTTACACTTGGGCAAAACTGACGCCACCGCAGGGCGCAATGCCACCGGATCCTGAGAGCCGTGTAAACATTTCACCTTCACGCTTGCGCAGAAAAGCCGACGCGAAGTCAATGATTTGGGAGACCCTCCCGATTGTTGCCCCGGAAAACGGGGTTTACTCGCCTTCCGAGGCGATCTGGCCCTTTCTGCCCCCCTGGTCCCATGGCCGGTTACCGTATCTCAAATCCGGAAAGCTTTTATCCACTGCGAACGCAAGATTACGCCAGGAATCACCAGCTTTTGCGCCAACCTACATGCCATTTTTCAGGAAGGGAGGACGCGTTCTGGTCGCTGTATCTTGGTTTTATGAGTTCGACGCCCGGGTTCGACCACAAATACCCTATGCGGTGTTCCCGCTGGACCGGCCCTTCTGGCTTATGGCCGGGCTTTCAAGCATCTTGGGCGAGGAGCAGGCTGGCGCTTGTCGATCAGTCGCCATCATCACCGTTGAACCCAACGAGGTACTTCGTGGGGTTGGGCATCACCGCAGTCCTGCATTGCTCAGGACGCCAAAAGACTGCCATGCCTGGCTGAACGGCTCCGAAGCCGAGGCACTCTCGGTTCTGCGCCCCTACCCGAACGAAAGCATGGGCACTGAGCGCACCCCCATGGAAATCAAAATACCGGGCAATCAGTCAGTCGCTTTGCCCGCGGTGTTTCACAACCGCGGGCAACATCGCACGGGTTAGGGGCAGCTCACCAGCCCCAAGGCTTTTCAGCTTTCACTTTTCTGGTCGTAACATCACCGCGCAGCCGATTTTCACGTGCACGGCGTTTTGCCGCTCGCTGTCGTCTCGCAAGCGTCGCTTCCCTTGACTCGCCTTGATAGGGCCAGTCCAGACCGTGTCCGCCCGACAGCGCGCGGACGCCTGCGCCGGACCTCAGGCTCACTTGCTTGGCCTTATTGCCCTTCCAACCCCACGGCGTTAGAACCTCGCCCTCTTTGGGACGTCTTTTCCAGCCTGGCTCAGCCGATGCGAACGTGTCAAAAATATCTTCATCTTCCCGTTTCTTCAGCGTCAAGGCAGAACTGGCTTTGATAGTGTCTGAAGCGGTTGACGCAATGGAACGCCAGAGACTGACGCACGCTATGGCGCACAGGCTCGCGACCAGGAACAAAATTACGTATGCAAGCATGTTGGTTTCCGTTTGGGGTCGGACCTTATCCGGGATTTTCCGTTCATCCCCGTCCGACTCGCCCGAACTGCTTCAAGGGCAGCTTCTCCAGGCCTATCGCTGCGACGCTGTGTCGCCTAGCCCGGACTCCTTTTGATGGGCTTTGAGGACTAATCTTTAGTCCACCATAACTGGCAGCATTCCTTCACTGGCAGCTGACGTTCGGCTCTTTGGCTTTTGTGCCTTCCAACTGACTCCTCCCCGGATCAATCGGAGGCCAGCGGCCACCAAACTTGGTGTAAATATACCATATCCTGACAAAATTAACAGGTGTGGGGCAGGAGTTGTGATCAGATTTTAGTCCTGCCAAGCCTAGCGAGGAACTGGCGCAATCTGTCCATGACATGTTCGTCAATTGCACGGCAGAAGTTCGTGTGCGTGAGTACGTCCCATTGAGCGCCCTCTGCGGGACCTTCCGGGAATTCCCGCCCCTGCCAATGAGTTCCCGTCCTCATGCCCACCAGAAAGGGCTGACCCGCTTGCATTGAGATCAGGCCGCCACCGGACGCGCCCTGCCCTGAGTCACAATTGTCGAGGATCTGCCCTTCCCAGCGCCCTCCGCCAATGTCCCCCGGACTACTCGGCGTTGCTGTGCAGTTCAAACTGAACGCGAGGGCGTCGTGGGTGTCGCTCCAGGCCAGCAGTCCGACCTGCGTGTTCTCGGATGCCCCATTTTCTGTGAATTGGGCGAAGGGCTTTAGCTTGATGCCATCAACAGAGACAGCAGCGGGAATCCCGGACGGTACATGCAGTAACGCCCAATCGCCTTCTCCGAATGTATCATCTTCAGTAGAATCGTGAGGACTGAACATCCCGAGCATGGCGCTGCTCAGATCGATCTGCCCCTGGTATCCGGGCAAGCTGTCCAAGCCTAAATAGTGGAAAGCGCAAGAAGAGAAAGGTGTTTTTGAATCAAGATCGTAAAGAACATGGGCTGCCGTACTGAGCACGAGGCCGGGCGGCGAAGTGCCAAAACCTTGCGTATTGATGATTGTAGCGCTTCCCCTCAAGCGACCCTCGCAGTGAATGGTGCCGGTGGCGCTGGCCCAGTCGTCCAGTCCGAGCTCTCGCCATCGCTTTGACGCGTAAACGACCCTGTCGTCCTCAGGCCCGTTTTTCGCCAGGCCGTCACCAAAGACACTGACGCTCTGAACCCAGCTGGCCTTGACGGCAGGACGGGGATTTTTCAACAACAAATCTGCACGCACGACCGTTGGCAGAAGAATCAGGCTGCAAACGATGGCGCATCGACGGCCATGCCTGTGTGAGATTTTCATTTCGATACCCCTGATATTCGGTTAGGAAAAGCTCAATAGATTTGTGAATAGTCTTCATCCGGGATGTCGCTACTCCTGCGCCCTGCTACCATAACCTCCATGTATTTTTTGAGCAAAGAGGATGCGTCGATATGCTGAAGAAGCTGGTGGCCGAGCTGCCCAAGGCAGAATTGCACATTCACATCGAAGGGAGCCTCGAACCCGAGATGATGCTTGAGCTCGCGCAAAGAAACCAAGTGAAGTTACCCTACCCTGACGTTGATTCCATCAATGCCGCTTACGCATTTAACTGCCTTCAGGATTTCCTCGATGTCTATTACCAGGGCATGTCCGTGTTGCTGCAGGAGGAGGATTTTTTTGACTTGGCATGGGCCTACCTCAAGCGGTGCAAGCGGGACAATGTGGTTCATACAGAAATCTTCTTCGACCCTCAGGGCCATACGGAGCGCGGCGTGGAATTCCCGGTATTCATGCAGGGCTTTTCTGCCGCACTGGATCGCGCGCACTCCGAGCTGGGGATCAGCGCTCGACTCATCATGTGTTTCCTTCGACACCTTGATGAAGATTCTGCGTTCGCTACGCTTCGGGCTGCTCTACCCTGGCAAGACCAGATCCATGGTGTGGGTCTGGACTCCTCTGAATTGGGGCATCCACCATCCAAGTTTGAGCGTGTATTTGGCAAGGCCGGCGAGCTTGGATTCAAGCGGGTTGCGCATGCCGGTGAGGAAGCTCCGGCGGAATACGTGTGGGAGGCAATCAAATTATTGCAGGTTGATCGTATATACCATGGAAATCGCGCCATGGATGATGGCGAGTTGGTGCGACATCTTGCAGATCTGCAGATACCGTTGACGGTCTGCCCCCAATCCAACTTGCGCCTGGGTGTGATCAAAGATATGCGGGAGCACCCCATCAAGGCGATGCTCGATAATCAACTCGCGGCGACCGTGAATTCAGATGATCCCGCCTACTTCGGGGGATATCTGGTTGAAAATTTCCATGCGCTGATTGATGCGCTTGAGCTTGGCAAAGACGATATATTGCGATTGGTCACCAACGGTTTCAGGGCCTCTTTCCTCTCCAACGAAGAGATCGAACAGCATCTGGGTGAGGTTAAACGTATCGCGGAGGCTTATGCATGAAACATCCCTACGCATCCATGGCCGATGTATCGGCCAAGCCAACGACCCGCAGGCGGGCACTCGCCAGCGGCACGATCACGATCGGTGAAGCGGCATTCAAGCTGCTGGAGGCTGGAACGCTGCCAAAGGGTGACCCGCTGACCATGGCTGAAATTGCCGGGATCATGGCGGCAAAACGCACACCTGACCTGCTTCCGCTGTGCCATCCGATCAGCCTGAGTCGGGTGCTTGTCCGGTCGTTTCTCAGACCCTCAAATTCTGCTGTCGAGGTCTTTTGCCTGGCCGAGATCGACGAGAAAACCGGGGTTGAGATGGAAGCACTGTGCGGCGTTTCGATCGCGCTGCTCACGATCTGGGATCTCGTAAAGCCGGTGAATCCAGAACTGCACATCGGCAACCAGCGGCTGTTGTATAAGTCAGGCGGCAAAACCGGGGAGTTCGTGCACTCTGAAGGCCTTTCTGATGATGCCAAATTCATTCTCGATGGCCAGTGAGCTCAAAGCGGCGAGCCGTTATTCTTCGCACCTTGCGCTGGCATCGGTCGGGCCTGAGGGGCAGCAAAAGATCAAGGATTCCCGTATCGGGTTGATTGGACTTGGCGGGCTGGGTTGCCCAGCTGCCTTGTATCTTCAAGGCGCGGGCGTGGGTCAGCTGACTTTGTGCGATTTCGACCGTGTCAGTGTGAGTAACCTGGCACGTCAGCTGCTGTACACCGAAGCAGATGAGGGTCGCCACAAAGGTGACGTGGCCGCGGAGCGGCTGAGCGAGGTGAATCCCGAAGGGCGCTTGGATGTGATTCGGGCCAGAATGGACACCGAACAGATCGAGCGACTGATG
>CAXQNK010000142.1:0-18448 GCA_964225175.1 Candidatus Nitrosopumilus sp.
ATGGGCGCGACGCGCGTGTCTGGATGGAGAAACACATGGCAAGAGGCATTAACAAGGTCATTCTCGTAGGCAATTTGGGCGCTGATCCCGAAACTCGCTACACGCCCAATGGCTCAGCGGTCACCAATATCCGGTTGGCGACCACTGATTCCTGGCGAGATCGCCAGAGTGGCGAAAAACAGGAAAAAACCGAGTGGCATCGGGTGGTATTTTTCAGCCGACTGGCTGAGATAGCGGGTGAGTACCTCCGCAAGGGCAGCCAGGTCTATGTCGAGGGCCGTTTGCAAACACGCAAGTGGCAGGACCAAGGTGGCCAGGATCGCTACACAACGGAAATTGTGGCTAACGAGATGCAAATGTTGGGTGGACGATCGGAGGGCATGGGTGAGCCTGCTGCTGCGAGCGGCGGTTTCCGAGACAAGCCCCAGGCTGCCGCGCCTGCGGTCGAGCCAGATTTTCAAGATGACGACATCCCGTTTTGATGGGCGAATTTCCAGGTTGCTGCGCAGCCAGTTTCGGATCGTGACCCTGGGTAGATGACTGTCTTTCTAACGGGGGCAGCCGGCCAGTTAGGTCGGGAGCTTTTGCCCATGCTGAGCAGCATGGGAGAGGTGATCCCTGTCGATCTCAATGCGGTGTCGGACTTGCCTGGCCTGGTCCAGGCAGACCTCGGGGAAGCTGGGGCGCTACACGCCCTGCTCGACCAGCATCGACCGCGGCTCATCGTCAATGCGGCCGCCTACACGGCGGTTGATCGAGCCGAGCAAGACAATGCGACAGCCGAGCTCATCAATGCCCGTTTGCCATCCTGGCTGGCGCGGTGGGCCGCATCGAATGGCACCTCGATGATTCATTATTCAACGGATTACGTGTTTAACGGCCGGGGCGAACGTCCCTATCTCGAGACCGATGCCACGGGCCCCGAAAGCATCTACGGATCAACCAAGCTGGCGGGCGAAATTGCAGTTCGCGAGGCGGGCTGTCCCTCGCTTACGCTCCGCACTTCCTGGGTATATTCCTCGCACGGACACAATTTTGTGCTCAGTATGCTGGGGCTTGCAAAAACACGTCCTGAATTGAGTATCGTAGATGACCAGATCGGCTGTCCGACCTGGGCGAAAAACCTGGCCCTTGCGACCCTTGCGTGTATCAACCGGGGTCTGCTGGAGGGCGCGGAAGGTGGTCGATTGCTTCATTATTGTGATGCCGGGCCTGTTTCCTGGTTCGAATTCGCCGAGCTGATTTTCGAAATCAGTCTTGAGCTTGGATTGTTGACGGAAAAACCTGTCGTCTCGGCCATCAAAAGCTCAGAATATCCGCAGGCGGCAACCCGACCCATGTACTCAGTTCTCGACACCAGCGCGCTGCAGTCCCTGACGGGCTTTGAGCCGCAGAGGCTAAGGCATGCCTTGAGTGCCTGTCTTGAGGAAATTCTTCATGCAAAATGAAACAAGCTATCCGCCGCTGATTCCCGTCATTCTCTCGGGTGGGGCAGGCACTCGGCTGTGGCCGGTTTCCAGGCGCGCGCACCCCAAACCCTTCATGCAGCTCTCAGATGGTGAGTCGCTGGCCGAAAAAACCTACTCGAGAGCCCGGGAAATCGCAGGTGATGCGCCGGTGCTGACAGTCACCAGCAGGGATTATTATTTTTACACGAGGGATCTTTACTCCGGCATGGGCGCCACTCCCTCCAATGCGCTTTTCCTGCTGGAGCCATCTGGGCGCAACACGGCGCCAGCGATCGCCCTGGCCGCCCTGTGTCTCCGGGAGCATGCAGGTGATGACGCTTGCATGCTGATCATGCCCGCCGATCATCTGATTCGTGACCGTCTGAGCTTCAAAACCTCTGTAGAGGAAGCAAGACAACTGGCCAGCGGGGGTCACCTGGTCACCTTTGGTATGCACCCCACGCAGCCCGAGACCGGTTTTGGCTACATTCGCCAAGGTGCGCCACTAACAGACACCGGAGGGTTTAAAGTTGCGGCTTTCGTTGAGAAGCCGGATCTTGAAACGGCACAATCCTACCTGGAAAGTGGAGAATTCCACTGGAACTCCGGCATGTTCTGTTTCCAGGTGGGGGCTATTTTAAAGGCCATGGGACGTTATGCGCCGGATGTTGCAGACTCGGTCAGTCGGGTCTGGCAGACCATGGATGCCAATGCAGCGCCCATGGAAATTCCGGCGGAACTGTTCTCACAGTGCCCTTCGATTTCGATCGACTATGCCGTGATGGAAAGGGCTGATAACGCCGCAGTAGTGGTCAGCGATTTCGGTTGGAGTGATATCGGATCCTGGAAAGCCATCAGTGAACTTTACCAATCCGATGATTCAGGTAACCGAATTCGCGGCAAAGCGGTGATGGTCGGTTCGCGAGAGTGTTTTGTTCAGGGTGATCAGCGTCTCGTCGCCGCTGTGGGCGTCAACAACCTTGTGATCGTAGATACGGGTGACGCGGTGCTGGTTGCTGATCGTGAGCAGGCGCAGGACGTCAAGCAAGTGGTGGAACACTTGACTGATCTCGATCACGAGTCCGCGACTTATCACACGACAGTGTACCGACCCTGGGGCAGTTTCACCGTGCTGGAGGATGCTGATGATTGCAAGGTCAAGCGATTGGTTGTCAAACCCGGCCAGGTGCTTTCGTTACAGTCGCATCAGCGACGATCCGAACACTGGACCGTGGTCCAGGGTACGGCCAAAGTCAGGCTGGGTGACGATGAGTTCTTGCTTGAACAGAACCAGTCGACCTACATTCCGGTGAATACGCTGCATCGGCTGGAGAACCCGGGTAACGATGACGTCCACCTGATCGAGGTGCAAACTGGCGACTATTTTGGAGAAGACGACATAGAGCGTTTCGAAGATATCTATGGGCGGTCGACCTAAGACCTCTCAATTCCTGTGATGAACCGCAGAGCCGGTCGGCAGTCGCCGACCGGCTGTCTATTACTGACTGTCTCAGGGCGAATCCTGCTTCACGGTCTCATCTGGGTCAATCAACAGGCCGTCCTCATCAAGACGTACGATGGGCATTCCGAGTGCTTCGAGCTCCGGCCGGATTGAAGCCTCATCACCCACGATGACAATCGCCATTTTCTCAGGCTGAATCAGCTCGGATGCAAGCCGATTGAGTGTGCTGAGGTCTGTTTCCTGGAGAATCGCTTTTTGCTGTGTGCGGTAGTCCAGGGGCAGGTCGTAGCGAAGAATGCTGCTCATCAGACCCAGTTTGCGGTAAGGCGTTTCGTACTGCAGTGCGTCGCGTTGACCAATCGCGTTTCGCATGAACGTGAAATCGTCCTCAGTCATCCCGTCTTCGACATAGGCCTCGAGTTCCTTGAGCACCTCACTGACCGACGCGGCGGTTGCATCCTTGTTGACCTCGCTGCTGAAGCCGAAGCCGCCAAACTCGGGTCCGCCTTGAAATCCGCTTCGAGCCCCGTAGGTGTAGCCCTTGTCCTCCCGCAAATTGAGGTTGAGCCGGCTATTAAAGGTTCCGCCCAGGATGAAATTCATAAGACCAGCGCGATAGTAATCACCTGTCGCGTCAAAAGGCAGAGCGTCATGGCCCATTCTCAGGCTGGACTGCGCTGCGCCCTCCTTGTCCACAAGGTAAATTTGCCGCTGGTCAATCGGCACCATGCCATCGATGGTCTCGCGCGACACGGCGACTGTCTCCAGCTGGGCAAAGGGCTTCAGCATCTCAATCGTTTCGGCTTGTTCGAGGCTCGTGCTGACCAGCAAGCCGGTCAGATGTTGCGGAATGTGCTGTGCGTAAAAAGTCCTGACGTCATCCAGCGTGATGGCGGCCACGCTGTCAGGCAGTCCGTTCATGGGATAGGACAGAGGGTGCTCAGGCCCGTACATGACGGCAGAAAACGCCCGATTCGCCAGGCCATCGGGCGTTTTTCGGTTCTGCATTAAGCCTTCGATGGTTTGAGACTTGCGAGTGAAGTCCTCGTCGGTAAACAAAGGCTCGAGAATACGCTCCATCATGAGTTCAACGCCGCGCTCGACGTGCTTGGTCAGCACATTAAGGCTAACGGACGTCTCGTACTGGCCGGGAGCCAATGAAATGCTGGCGCCGATGCGTTTGAGTTCTTCAGAGAACTCGGCTGCACTGCGCTGCTGGGTGGCTTCACCCATAAGTTGGGCCGTCAATGCGGCAACGCCAGCTTTGCCGGGCGGCTCATCACGCTGGCCCATGTCAAAATTGGCGAGGATTGTCACGGTTGGGGTTTCGGGGTTCGGTACCATGAGGACCCGCACCTCGTTGACAAGAGAGGTATTCCAGATCGCCGGAAGTTCAACCACCGGATTGACTCCCGGAGTAGGTCGCTGACTACGGTCCAGTCCGTCATCAACAGGGCGCAGGGCCAGTGCTTCATCCTCGTCACCGTATGAATCCGGGATGTCACGTTCAGGAGCAGTAAAATTCTGTTCCTGGGCGGCAAGCTGCAGCGCGCCATTGGGAACAATACTCAGCACCACGGCGGGCTTGCCTTCGACGTATTGTCTAAATACGCGTCCCACGTCATCCTGCGTCACACCCAGATAGCGTTCAATTTCGGCTTCGATGCCCGCGGGAGTGCCTTGGTAGACCTGAAACGCCGCGAGGGTAGAGACCTTGCCACGCACACTCTGCAGTCCAAACACACGGTTTGACTCATACTGCGCCTTGAATTTTTGTAAATCGTCCTCGCTCACGGGTCGGCCAGCAAATTCGGCTATGGTCTCGCGCACTGCAGCTTCCATGTCCGACAGGGTTTCTACGGAGGCCGGGTTCTGAATGACGATGAAAAAGAGTTCGCATGCCAGTTCACGGCAGGAATGGGAGACCGAGGCTTGCACTGCGCGCCCCGTCTGGACCAGTCTCTGGTAGAGCAGTGAATCCTGACCGCCTCCGAGTATTTCGGCGGCAGCGTCTATGGCTGCCTCGTCCTCATGCGCCATGTAAACCGTCGGGATCAGCATGGCCAGGGCGGGTAAGTGGATGTTGTCTTCAAGCGTGACGTAACGGTCCGCCTCGAGGGCTGCAGGCTGTCGTGGCAGGTTGTCGACCTCCGGACCGGCAGGAATGCCGCCAAAGTATTTGTTGACCAGTTCAAGAGTCTCAAGACGATCAATTGCGCCGCCAATCGTGATGGCCGCATTATTGGGCCCATACCAGCGCAGGAAGAATCGTTTGAGATCGCCCAGGTCCGCCCTGTTCAGATCTTCCAGCCAGCCGATCGTCGGCCATGAATAAGGGTGGTCGGGAGCATACATCGACTTGGCAATTGTCTCGAACGCCCTGCCATAAGGGCGATTGTCGACCCGCTGTCCACGCTCATTCTTGACCGTTTCACGCTGAACTTCGAATTTCTCTTCGGTCACGGCTTCCAACAGCAGGCCCATGCGGTCTGCTTCCAGCCAGATTGCCGTTTCAAGCTGATTCACCGGCAGCGTCTCGAAATAATTAGTTCGGTCTGAATTGGTCGTGCCATTCAGTGTCCCGCCCGCATTGGAGACGATTTTGAAGTGCTCCTCATCGGCGACGTTCGCGGAGCCCTGGAACATCATGTGCTCGAAGAAATGTGCGAATCCTGAACGTCCGACTTCCTCGCGGTTGGAGCCTACGTGGTAGGTCACATCGACATGGACCAGTGGGTCAGAGTGGTCCTCGTGCAGGATCACCGTGAGCCCATTTTCTAGTTGGTATTTCGCGTAGGGGATCGCTATTGAGCCTTCCTCACCCTTGAACTCCTCAACGAGGGTAATTCCACCAGGCAGCGGTTGTTCGAGACTTCCGGTCTCTGGCGCTGGTGATTGCGTTGCGGGTTTGCAGGCCGACAAGAGCACGATGATTGAAATGGTTAGCAGTTTTTTCACGGATCACGCCTCACGATGTAAACGAAAGCCCGGCATCCTATCATAATCAGGGTCCTGTGAAGTCTCTCAGAGGCGCAGGTGTTGGGCCAATTGCGCTATAGTCCTTGAGTTGCCGGAAATCAGAGGAGCTTGGTCTATGGGTATGGGGCTCCGAGCGGGGATATGTATTGACGAATCTGGATTTGGTGATTGTTTTCGGTTACCTGGGGCTGATGGTCGGTCTTGGCATTTACGCCAGTCGAAAACAGCGGAACATCGAGGATTATTTTGTCGCAGGTCGGCGCCTGGGCGCCTTTTCCATAGCATGCCTTTGGCTGGCCTCCTGGGTCGGGGGCGCTTCGATCGTTGGAGGTGCGGCCAAAGCGCACGATATCGGCGTTTCCGCCATTTGGTACGTGCTTTCCTTGTCATTGGGTTGTGCGGTGTTCGGGCTGTTCTTCGCCGCTCGCGTCAAGGAATTGGGCGATAGACATCGCGACCTGACCTACCCGGATTTCATTGAGCGTCATTACGACAGTCGCACGCGCATCGTATCAACCCTCACAACTTCATTGGCTTTTCTTGCATTTGCTGCAGGCCAGTTGGTGGCTGCAGCGAGCATCATCGAGGTGTTGCTGAATTGGGAATTTGCCCATGCTCTGTTGCTCGCGGGTGGCATTGTCATTGTTTACACCGCGACCGGTGGATTTCTGGCGGTCACTTATACCGATTGGGTGCAATTCGTGTTGTTATTGCTGGGCGTGGTCGTGGTGGGTGTTCCCATCGCAATCAGCCAGGGTGGCTCGCCGGCACAATTGCACGCCCAATTGCCCCGTGATTTTTTTCAAATCGGCGCCTGGGGTTGGGGAACCATTTTTGCGCTCATCGTTTCCATCGGGCTGAGCTTCGTAGTTGCCATGGACAGTTTTACCCGTTGCTTTGCCGCAAGAAGCCAACGGGTTGCCCGTAGTGGTGCGATCATGGCAGCGGTGTTCATGTTGCCGATTGCCCTTGCGGCGACCTGGCTGGGCATGACATCAGCGGTGCTTTTCCCGGATGTGCAGAACAGCAACGGCATTCTCACCCTGTTTGTCGTCGAATTATTTCCTCCTGGACTGAAGGGCTTGGTATTGGTCGGAATTCTCGCTGCCGTCATGTCCACCGCGGATATCTGCATACTGACCGTATCAGCCAACCTGACCCGTGATGTCTATCAACGCTATCTCAACCCTGAGGTGTCGGAGACGAAATTGCTCCGACTGAGTGTGATTGCCTCTGTGGTGGCTGGTTTGACTGCGCTGGGTATGGCCTGGAAAATGCAGGATATTATTGCGATTCTACTTTTCGGTTTTACGCTGAATTCCGCCGCCTTGTTTTTGCCCACCGTTATGGCCATGAACCACCGACGACTGCAACCGTCTGCGGCATTCTGGAGCATTCTTTGTTCGCTTTTGATTGTGATGGCGTGGCGTCTGTGCGCCGAGGCGGGCTTCGGTGGGATATTTGCAATCGAGCCGCTCTGGCCTGGTCTGTTGGTTTCCATCCTGACCATTGTGATCATGAGCGCTCGACAGGGCGGTGCTCCGCCCCCACGCTTAAGGTCGAACTGATGGGCAGGCCGCGGATCCTGGTGGCTGACAGCCCGGAAAGCTGGTCACGTGACCTGACATTGGAGCGCTCGCATTTGCCGGCGGATTGCGAGATTCAAAGATTCTGCTGGCGCGGTGATGTCGGAGCCCTGGTCGATGCGGCAAAATACGCTGACGCCATTTTGACTGATTTCGTGCCATTCGAGTCGGATGTGCTGGAGCGGTTGGAAGGCTGCCAGTTGATCTCAGTGTCCGCGACCGGGTTTGATACGGTGAATGTCAAGCGCGCTGCTGAACTGGGCATCAGCGTATGCTGCGTCGGGGAGTACTGTACCGAGGAGGTGGCCGATCACAGCCTGGCACTGATGCTTGCGCTGAATCGCAAGCTGCTCCAATACCACCGCCAGGTCCAGCAGGACCGGAGTTGGGCCTGGAATGATATTCGCGGTATTTTCCGCCTGACAGGACAGGTGCTCGGAGTCATCGGCATGGGCCGGATCGGCCGCGCAGTGGCACGCCGTGCCGGGGCATTTGGTCTGCGCATAGTAGCTTACGATCCATGCTTAAGCGGTGAGCAGATGCCGGAGGGCGTAGCGAGTGTCTCGCTGCCTGAGTTGCTGCAGCAGTCCAACATCATCACGCTTCACTGTAATTATGATCCGCACAAGGGTGCCGTGCTGGATCAGTCCGCCTTCGAGGCCATGACTCAGCGCCCGATGCTCATCAATGTGGCTCGCGGCGGTCTCGTTGATGAAGCAGCCCTGGTGAGCGCCCTGGAGTGCGGCCAACTGGTGGGGGCTGCTCTGGATGTGCTCAGCGGTGAACCGCCCGAACTGAATGCACACCCGTTGCTGGAGCGTGAGAACGTCATTATCACGCCACACGTGGCATTTTTTTCCGAGCAGTCGGTGGAACAGGTTCGGGTGATTTCAGCAGCAAACATAACGGCTTTTCTCGACGGTCGATTTGCTGAGGTTTATCGCTTCGTGCATCATGCACGAGGCAAGTCATCCGGGGAAAAATCATGGGCTTGAAGGCAAAATTCGACGCGGCTCCTCCGGCCGGTGTCATCAACTTTGGAATAGGCCAGCCCTCTCCGGATCTTCTGCCCGTTGCGCTGTTCAGGGAGTGCATGGATGGATTTCTCGGTTCTGCACAACCGCTTGATTTCAATTATGGCGAGACTCAGGGCGATGCGCGTTTCAGGGCCTCGCTGGCTGAATTCCTTACCCAGCACCATGGTTCCACCGTGAGTGCCGATGCGCTGTTTCTGACCAACGGCAATTCCCAGGCTTTGGATTTCGCCTGCGATCGCTTTACGCAACCCGGCGATACGGTTTTTGTCGAGGAGCCGAGTTATTTTCTCGCTTTCCAGGTGTTCAGGGATCATGGTCTGAATATCGTCAGTATTCCCGTGGATGAAGAAGGCATGGATTTACAGGCCTTTGAAGCGGAACTCGCCCGACAGGTTCCCGCCCTGGTGTACACCATTCCGAGTTACAACAACCCCTGCGGCGTGAACCTCAGTGAGGAACGCCGAGACCGCCTTGTCACACTGAGTGAACAGCATGGGTTTATCATCGCCGCGGATGAGGTGTATCAGTTGCTGGGTTATCGGGGTGTCACGCCATCAGCGATGGGCACTCGCGTGGAGCGGGGACGCATCCTGTCGATGGGGTCATTCTCCAAAATCCTGGCGCCCGGTCTTCGCCTGGGTTGGATCGAGACAAACTCTGATTTAATGGAGGTGATGCTTGATAGCGGGTGGGTCAACAGTGGTGGTTCCGTGAACCACGTGACCTCCCACATCGTGCGCTATGCGATGGATTCGGGCTTGCAGGCCATGCATATGGAGACCCTTCGCAAAGCCTATCGTTTGCGTCTCGAGACCATGCACGAAGCGCTGGAAAGCCACTTTAGCGGGATCGCGCGATGGCGCTGCCCTGACGGGGGTTATTTCTTCTGGCTCCATGTCCCGGATTGCGACGACACCTCACCCCTCAGGTCGGCCGCCCTGTCCGAGGGTGTCGGGTTCATGCCCGGGCCGTTGTTTTCAGCCAGCGGGGATCTGGGCGCTTATTTTAGGCTCAGCTTTGCACACTACGACGAGGCCCAGATTGCGCAGGGCATTAAAAAGTTGGGCAAGGTGTTTTCAGGGCGCGGGCGCGTTTGAACGCCGCCAGAGGGTTGAACTTAGCCGTCTCCGACATAGTGCACAGGTGCCGTTGAGCTGCCATTGCCCGTTCGATGGGAAATAATAAGCACCACGGGGACCACCAACAGGTTGATGGCCGATTGCAGCAACAACGCCTGCGTTGCCCATAGATCCACATTCATTGCGCCCAGTGCACACACGCTGATTGCGAACAGTGATTTCAATGCGTCTGTGATGAGTCCACCGGGTTTTCCAGCAAGAATAAAAGACATCACGGCGCTGCCAGCCAGCAGCAGTGAGCCAAAAATTGCGGTCTCTGTGAAGGTCTGTTGTGGAATGCTGAAAAATACCAGTATCGCGATCACGGGATTGCACACAGCCTGTATCCAGGTGTAGGCCCGGTAAGGCCCAGGCGCCTGAGGATCGTATTTTTCGGTGAACCCAATGTGCTCAGGGTTACTGGGAAAACGCTCTGCAACATCTTCGGGACGCCAGCGCGTGGGGGCAATCCAGACCCTTAACTTGTCCGACCATTTCGCGGTATGGTAAGAGTCTCTCAGCATGCTGAAGAACACCTCGACGTTGGCCCACAATGGATTCCAGCTGCGCAGGGCTTTCACGGTGCCATAAACGGGCTTTAAGTCATCTTTTTCCTCGATGTAAGTGCCGAAAATGCGGTCCCATATGATGAATACCCCCCCGTAGTTCGCGTCAATGTACTCCGGGTTCTTAGCGTGATGAATGCGGTGATTGGATGGGGTGATGAAGTATTTCTCATACCAGCCCAGTTTGCCTATATGAACCGTGTGCACCCAGAACTGGTAAACGAGGTTGAGTCCACCCACGGCGACAAATACCTTGGCGGGAACCCCCGCCATCAACATGGGTAGGAAGAAAATCCATTTCCAAAGAAACCCGGTCGAAGTCTGTCGCATCGCTGTGGACAGGTTGAATTCCTCGCCGTGATGGTGGACCACATGGGTTGCCCACAACAGCTTGTATTCATGGTGCAGTCGGTGCATCCAGTAATAGCAGAGGTCGTACAGGATAAATGCAAAAATCCACGTTAGCGGCGAACTTGCCGGTAGCAGGCCCAGGTTTAGCGATGTGGCCGCGTAGCTGAAAACCATGCCCTGGAATCCGAGATTAAGCAGGGTCGGAAAACGACTGATTAATCCCGTGTTGATGCTCGTTATGGTGTCATTCAATCGATAGTTGTTTTTTCCGGTCAGAATTCCGTAGGTGAGCTCCACGATCATTAACAGGAAAAACACGGGAATCGCCAAAAAAATGATAAATGATTTATCCATCAGCTTTACATTTAACCCTTGAATGTTCCCCCGTATCAGGCTCAGCTCATCACAGTCGGTCTGCAGTGTCAATAAGTGTTTCGCACGTTCGCTTGGGCCCATCTGAGTCATTGAGCCGTAGCCGGCAGGAGCCGAGTCGACACGAATCCTTTCCCGGTGTGCAGACACCATGTTGCATACTCATCTTCGCCATCCCATAATCAAGGGACATCAAGCACATAAAAATCAACTGAACTTGAGGGAGTTCACATGAACAGACAGATTCGGATCCAGTCGATCTTGCTAGTAGCGGTTGTGGGCGTCAGCGGCGTGATGCCTGCGCTGGCGCAGGAGTTGGAGGAGGTTGTGGTCACCGCCCAGATGCGCGAACAGTCACTCTCTGAAGTGCCAATTTCCATCGTGGCGGTGAGTGGGGACGTCATTCAGGAACGGGGTATTGACAGCATGTCGACGCTGTCCCAGTCCATGCCCAATGTTTTTATCAATGAGAACCAAATCGATACCACGATCAGCATTCGTGGCGTAACGACCGGTAACAACAAGGGTTTTGAGCAATCGGTGAGCATGTACTTCGATGGCCTGTCCTATGGTCGAAGCCAGTTGATCCGAACGCCATTGGTCGACCTCGAGCGAGTGGAGGTGCTGCGCGGTCCGCAGCCTACGCTGTTTGGTAAAAACGCGATTGCCGGTGCCGTGAACGTGATTTCCGCCAAACCAACGGACGAATTCGAAGGCAAATTGTCAGCTGCTTACGAATTCGAGCATGATGAAAAGCAGTTCCTGGGTGTTCTGTCCGGGCCCCTTGCGGGTAACTGGACGGGCCGTTTCACCGCATCCTATCGTGAGGTGGATGGTTGGATTGACAACGTGCAGCTTAACCGCAAGGAAGTTGCCCGGGAGGAGAGTTATTTGCGAGGTCAGCTGGCTTGGGATAACGACGCGACATTCGACATGAATCTCAAGGTAGAACACTCCAAGTTTGACAGCACCGGGTACGCCATGGAGAACCTTAACCCCCAGGATGGGTACAGCCTGGTTTTCAGGGGGCCCATTGCCGTCGAGGTGGAGGAAAACTGGAAGCGAGCCAGTAACGAGGTGCTCAGCGACAACGAAATGACCAATGCAGTGTTGACCGCAAACTGGGCCTGGGACCGACTTACACTGACGTCCATCACCGGTTTTGTGGAATATGACACTCTCGAAATCCTGGATGTCGATTACACCAACCTCGATATTCTCGATGGAACCAACCAGACGGAAAAATATGAACAGTTCTCGCAGGAACTTCGGCTCACCTCAAATGGAGGAGAGCGAATAGAGTACATTGCTGGCGCCTATTTCCAGAATGGTGACGTACGCGTGACGGATGATGTTTTCTTGGGCTCTTTCCTGACGCTGGCCGGGCCGCCTGTTGCTTTCCTTAATGACTCGCAGTGGGCGCGTAACTATTCACAGGACTCCGATTTGTGGTCGGTGTTCGCGCAAGCTGATTTTCAACTTGGCGACCGCTTCGACTTGACCCTCGGCGCACGATACTCCAGCGAGGATAAATCCGGTTCGCGAAGCCTGCGCATCGTTCCCGGACCAACCAATATCGCCGCCGGGCTGCCTGCACCGCCGCCCTTTCCCAACTTGCTCGAGCTGCTTTGGGCGGCCGTGTTGAATGTGGGGCCGCATGATGTTTCAGGGCAACGTGACGAGAGCTCATTTGATCCCCTCGTCAGGCTGCAGTTCCAGGCCACGGACAATGTTTCGCTTTATGCGTCCTACACGGAGGGTTCGAAATCGGGCGGATTTGACATCCGGGGTAACTCCATTCCCGGCACGCCGGGAATTGCTGTACCGGGCACCTTCGAGTTTGAAGGTGAAGAGGCCCAGAATTTCGAAATCGGGGCAAAAATGAGCTGGGATCGGGCCCAGGTCAACATCAGCGTTTTCGACACCGACTACGACAACCTGCAAACCAATATCTTTGACGGTGTGCTTGGATTCCTCGTGCAGAACGCCTCGGCTGCAGAAGTGAAGGGTGTCGAGGCTGATGGCCGATTCCTTCTCGCTGACAGCCTTGAACTCTATGCAGCTGCGGCCTACAACGACTACAAGTACACGGATTTCCAGCAGAGCCAATGTGCTTACAAAGAGCCCCCTACCGTGGTAGTCGATGGTCGTGCATACTGCGATCGTTCAGGCTTCACCGCGCCGTTCGCACCGGAGTTTACGGCGAATTTGGGCCTGAACTTTAACCACCAACTCTCTGCGAAAACCGCAATTGACTTCAACATCAACCTCGATCACTCCTCGGATTATTTCCTCACCACCAACCTGGATCCCAACCTGCAGGAAAATGGCTACACCAAGCTCGGCGCAGTGATCGGGATTGGCGGAAGTGACGGTAATTGGCGAATCTCCCTGATTGGCGAAAACCTGACCGACGAGAGAATCAAGGTGATTGGCGGCACTTTGCCGCTGGCCAGGACCTTCGTCGTGTTGGCCTCAGGCGGCGCCTTGGACGGTACTGCCTACGATGCCATCTACGCGCGTCCGAGGAACGTCACGCTTAAATTCGAATACCTGTTCTGATCTCAAGACGGGGCGGATGATCCAACCGGGGCCTCAGGCCCCGGTTTTTTATTGCGGCAAATAAGGTTCCTTCTCGGCCGATCGGCGAGGTGGCGCCCGCGCAGCAGGGCGTCGCATCGGCTTGATGTAAGTTGCCCTGAAACTCGCAAGCACGTACAATCAATATACTTGTTAGCAGCAAGCAAGTTTATGAAAAGCAGCGAAGAAAAACGTATGACCCAGGCAGAACGAACCGATCTGAGTGATCGGCGTATGCTGGATGCCGCGGTCACCCTCATCGTTGCACACGGTGTACAGAAAACCACCCTCAAAGCCGTCGGCGAGCGGGCGGGCTATAGCCGCGGCCTCGCCGGATATCGTTTTGGCAACAAAGCTGGCTTGCTCGAGTTCATTGTGCGAACGATCGGCGAGGGCTGGCTCAGAGACCTGACCCGAGCGACACAGGGCCTGAACGGCTACCCGGCAATGGCCGCTGCCATAGACGAACACCTGGTATTCTGCCTGGACGCCCCTGACCACGTGAGGGCCTTCTATATCCTGTGGTTCGAGGCCGTCACGCCGGCCTCGCCGGTGAAACGCGTTGTTGCGGGCATACACGATCGAAGACGGAGAGACATCACCCGCTGGATACAAGCGGCAATTGACCAGGGCGCTCCTGAACCTGTGATTCCCCCGGATGCGATTGCAGGCCAGTTCAACACCAGTATCGTTGGCATAGTGTATGACTGGCTGCAGCATCCTTCTGACAACCAAAGTGTCGGTCTTCTTCATCAGCATCTCAAATTCACCATGAGCCGCCTGTTGAGAAGTGACCTGCCGGGAGACGGAGCTCCATGAGCACTATGACAGAAATCCCCGCCAATCTTGCGGACGGCGAAATGCCTCCGCTCAGATTTGTGACCGCAGCCAGTCTATTTGATGGGCATGACGCGGCAATTAACATCATGCGGCGCCTGATCCAGGCGCAGGGGTGCGAGGTGATCCACCTGGGCCACAACCGCAGCGTGCTGGACATTGTGCGCGCCGCTATCCAGGAGGGCGCCGACGCCATCGCCATTTCCAGTTACCAGGGTGGGCACAACGAATATTTCCGTTTCATGATTGATCAGCTCCGCGAACGCGGCGCCGCGCACATCAAGGTATTCGGAGGCGGAGGTGGCACCATCACACTGGAGGAGATTGCTGAGCTGGAAGCTTACGGTGTAGAGCGCATTTATCATCCGGATGACGGCATAAACCTGGGCCTGGTGGAAATGATCGAAGACGTCGTGACCCGCGCGGGTGAGGGCCGCAGATTGCCGGCCGATCCGGCCGAGTTGCGCGATGACCATGCCGGGGACATCGCTGCAGTGCTGACCGCCCTGGAAGCGGGAATCTACGGCGGGGCCGAGTTGAAGTTGAAGCGAAAGGGCTGGGCATCGGCGGGCAAGCAGGCGCCGGTCATTGGTATTACTGGAACCGGCGGCGCGGGTAAATCATCGGTCACTGATGAAATCCTCAATCGCATCCTGGCGAGTTTTCCTGAGAAAAGCATCGCGGTGCTGGCTGTTGACCCCACCCGTCGGCGCACCGGCGGTGCGCTGCTCGGAGACCGCATTCGCATGAATTCATTGCGCAGTGAGCGGATTTACATGCGCAGCATGGCGACGCGCCGTCAGCACGTGGCTACCAGTGCCATGCTGAACGATGCCATCGCTTTCCTTAAGTCCGCGGGTTTCGACCTGGTGATCGTGGAGACGGCAGGTATTGGACAGTCCGATTCGGAGATTGTCGACCTGGTGGATTTCCCCGTCTACGTGATGACATCGGAGTTTGGCGCGCAAAGTCAGCTCGAGAAGATCGACATGCTGGACTATGCCGAGCTCGTGGTGTTGAACAAGTTTGACAAGCGCGCTGCCGAGGATGCGCTGCGCGACGTGCGTAAACAATGGAAGCGCAACCACCTGGCATTTGAGATGCCCGATGAAGAGGTGCCGGTCTACCCGAGTATCGCCAGCCAGTTCAATGATCCGGGCGTGTCCTGGATGTTCTTCAACCTGATGCGGCTGTTACGAGAAAAACTGGATCTGCCTGGGGACGAATGGTCGCCAGATATTGACGTCAGCGTGAAGGAGCCCAGGGCCACCGTTCTGATTCCGGGCCAACGCACGCGCTACCTGGCTGAAATCGCCGAGCAGGGCAGAACGATCAATCAGGGTATTCTCAGGCAGGCCGAAGCTGCCAGCCTGGCACAGCACTACTGGGAATCGCTGGGTGCCCTCGAGGACGGCAAGCGACCCATGGCATTTGGCCGCTACGCCGTGGGCGACCTGCAGGACGAGGGCGATTTGTCTCTGATGACCCTGCGCCAGCGTTATGACGCAGCAATGGGCGAGCTTGACGAGGACGCCATACAGCTTCTCAGGGAGTGGCCGGCGCGCAAGAGCGGGATCCGCACCGAGGAGTACAGCTACCAGGTTCGGGGCCGGGAGATTAATGGCAATAACTTCCGGGAATCCCTGAGCCACCTGAAGATACCCAAGATCGGCATGCCACGCGACGCTGACTGGGGCGAACTTTTGTCTTTCCTGATGCGTGAAAACCTGCCCGGGGCCTACCCCTACACATCGGGTGTTTATCCTTATCGCCGCAACCAGGAAGACCCGATCCGCATGTTCGCGGGCGAGGGCACGCCTGAGCGCACCAACCGCCGCTTCCACTACCTGGCCAAGGGGCACCCCGCGGCACGCTTGTCGACAGCTTTTGATTCAGTCACTCTTTATGGTGAGGACCCACACACCCGGCCCGACATATACGGCAAGGTGGGCAACTCGGGTGTTTCCATCGCCACGCTGGACGACATCAAGAAGCTGTATTCAGGTTTTGATTTGTGCGCGCCGAGTACCTCGGTGTCCATGACCATCAACGGACCGGCGCCGATGATTCTCGCATTTTTCATGAACGCTGCCATCGACCAGCAGGTCGAGAAGCACCTTGATGAAACCGGCGGCTGGGATAAAGCCAATGAGATCATCAAGAAGCATTTCCGCGACAGCCAGCCCGGGTATGGCGGAAATCTGCCTGCGGGCAACGATGGTCTTGGTTTGAGGCTACTGGGTATCACCGGCGACAGGCTGGTGGACAGCGAAACCTATGAACGCATCAAGGCCGACACCCTGAAAACGGTGCGCGGCACGGTGCAGGCCGATATTCTCAAGGAGGACCAGGCGCAGAACACCTGCATCTTCTCCACCGAGTTCGCCATGAAGATGATGGGAGACATCCAGCAGTATTTCGTGGACCATCACGTGCGGAATTTCTACTCGGTATCGATCTCTGGTTACCACATTGCTGAAGCCGGGGCGAACCCGATCTCGCAGCTGGCGTTTACGCTGAGCAATGGCTTCACCATCGTTGAGTATTACCTCGCGCGGGGAATGAGCATCGACGATTTCGCACCGAACCTGAGCTTTTTCTTTTCCAACGGCATGGACCCGGAATATACCGTGATCGGCCGGGTGGCCCGGCGCATCTGGGCGCGTGCCATGCGCGAGCGCTACGGGGCCAGTTCCCGCAGCCAGATGCTGAAGTACCATGTCCAGACTTCAGGACGCTCACTGCACGCCCAGGAGATCCAGTTCAACGACATCCGAACCACATTACAGGCACTCTATGCCCTGTTCGACAACTGCAACTCTCTGCATACCAACGCCTATGACGAGGCGATCACCACGCCGACCGAGGAGAGCGTACGCCGGGCGGTGGCCATCCAGATGATCATCAACAAGGAACTGGGCCTGAACTTCTGCGAGAACCCCTGGCAGGGCAGCTTCATCGTCGATGAACTGACCGACCTGGTCGAGGAGGCGGTATACCAGGAGTTCGAGCGCATTTCGGAGCGCGGCGGCGTGCTGGGCGCCATGGACACGATGTATCAGCGCAGCAGAATCCAGGAAGAGAGCATGCTGTACGAACACAGGAAACACTCCGGTGACCTGCCAATCGTCGGCGTCAATACCTTCCTGGGCGGCAAGGAGAGCCGGGCCGAAGGCGGCGAGCAGGAACTGATGCGCTCGACCGAGGCAGAGAAACAGCAGCAGGTGCAGAACGTGATCGACTTCAGGGGCTTCCACCAGGCTGAGGCCGAGCAGCAGTTGAAACGCCTGCAGGCGGTGGCTCGGGAGCGCGGCAACACCTTCGAAGCTCTGATGGAGGCCGCCAAGTCCTGTTCACTGGGTTCGATGTCTCACGCGCTGTATGCCGTGGGTGGGGAGTATCGCCGCAACATGTAGGCCCGGGAGCTTACGCTCACACGAACCCGGTGTAATACTCCAAAGGCACGTTTTTCTCCTGATCCAATCATCGAAGTATCACTTACTAGGCGATGTGCATAAACTAAAGCTCAGCAATAAGACTCACCCAATGGTCTTGGTCTTTTTTAGCATAATCATTGAGCTTTGGTATCCACTTTCCGGTCTTTGTAAATCCAAAATGTCTTTCGTTCCAACTGACGACTGCTGGATCATCACAGTTCGTATAAAGTCGCTTGATTCCTTTCGAGCGTAAGTATTCGATACGGACTCGCTGCAGGAGAATACCAATACCTTTACGCCGGAAATCTGGGTGTACAGTCAACAGCGTCGTCTAAGCAGTGTCATCATTTGGCACCTTGTCACCTGCGAACCAACTCACCGAGATTTACTCAGCGCTGCGAAATTGCGCGCAAAATACCCTTGTGTTCCCCGCATTGGCATGGGCTGCAGCACGGGCAGCTGGTTTATACTGCCAACCCTGTCGGTTGATCATGCGAACAACCTTGAGCGAATTGTACCCAAAATCACTATCCCTATCTCTGCAGCCGGTTTCACGCCAACTGGACGGCCTCGCGCGCCTGAAGGTCCGCTACCGGCCGCTGATATGTCCCCTGCACAGGATTCTCAGTGAGATCCCTCCGGGTTCACAGTGTCTTGATATCGGTTGCGGTTCTG
>CAXQNK010000143.1:0-46651 GCA_964225175.1 Candidatus Nitrosopumilus sp.
GTGAACAGGCCAGCAACCCGGGCCCCGGGCAGACAACTGGCTAGGATCATGCCCCACTGATCAGGCCATCCTGGTCGGCTCGCCCTGCGTCCAAGCCAGGCCATCGCCTCGGTCCATGGCGTCGAGCTGCGCCATGTCCTCCGCGTCCAGTGTGAATGAGAACAGATCAAAGTTTTGCCTGATGCGCTGGGGATTTCGGCTCTTTGGCAGAACCGGATATCCCTTCTCAATGCCCCAGCGCAACAGCACCTGGGCATCTGACACCCCGTGCTTGCCGGCGATCAGGCGGACCGGCCAATCAAGCCTGTCAGCTTCTTGCCGCATGGCCTGTGTCTTGGCGCTGCCCTCTCCGGGCGCCGCACGCCAGGTACTGAGCGGAGCAAGACTGCTGTAAGCTATCGGAACAATGCCCTCCGATAGCAACTCGGTCACGAGGGTGGGTTTCTGAGTCCATGGGTGGAGCTCAATTTGGTTGGCTGCCGGTAGCTTTAGACCGGCATCCCGAAGTTCCTTGACATGATGGCTGCCGTAATTACTGACCCCGATTTCGCGCGCGAGACCCTGAGCCTGCAGCGAGAGCAGTCCCTGCCATTGTTCGATGCGATAATCAGGTGTCATCGGAGCATGAATCAGGTACAGATCGACGTAATCCAACTGCAATCGTTCAAGACTCTCCCGCAGTGACTGCATCGTAGTGTCAAGCGTTTTTGGTTTTTGTCCCTTGCCTGCGCGCCCTGGCCACAACTTGGTGGTTACGAACAGGTCCTCGCGGCGCAGTCCCGTCTGACGCAGGCCCTCAGCGATACCAATGCCGACTCCACGTTCATTGCGGTAGATTTCTGCGGTGTCGATGTGATGGTAGCCCGCCTCGATGGCATAGCTGACCCGCGTCGGTGCCTCCTGCTCCGGGATGAGGTAAGTCCCAAAACCCACCAACGGGAGATGGCTGTCCTCTCCGAGACTCACGCTGGGTATTTCAGAAAGCTTCATGGACGTCTCTCGAAAACCAGGCCCCAATCTACATTGAATTGACACATGGGGGTAGTCGTGTCGCCATCCATCAACATTCGAGGTCTGAAAACAGCATGATCCGAAGCCGGTGAATCGCATGGATTCGCCACCACCGCCAATGAATGGCCGGTGGAGGTAAATCACGTGTCCGATTTTAAAGAGAATGGGTTAGACTGACGAGAGGGACCAGAATATGCCAGACAGCAACATCATCTCGAGCCAGAAAGAGCGGGTCTTGGCCGACGGTTTCTGCTATCCGGAAACACAATGCGATCGCGATCTGATCGAACAACTCTCACGCTTGGGACATCAGCACGCGCACAACATCCGCAAAACGCTGGGGGACAAGGAAATCGGCATTGGCAGCGCGCGCGGTTATCACGAAATCGTGCAGAGATCACCCGGTCGCTGGGATATTCCGATGTCACCAACACAATTGAAGATTGACGAATATGACCAGCACTGGATGGATCTTGTGCGTGCGCTTTTGGGTCCTGACGCACAATTCACGTTCGCTGGTATCGTCATAAGTGAACCCAATCAGCCGGCGCAGAACTGGCATATAGACTCTCCGCATGAGAGCAAAGAACACCGAGGACCGCATGCTATTAACGTGTTGCTGGCACTGCATGACATTAGCAGGTCAATGGGCCCCACAGAGGTGGCCGTAGGTTCCCACCGGTTGACCAACCACCTCAAGTATCCTGCACTCGTGAGAGAGGAACTCATCTACCAACACGAGACAACCACCCCGGAACGACTCGCTGAAACCAGCAGCCAGGCGGTGCCTGCTCGACACACGCAGGAGATGCGCAGCGGCAGTTGCCTGGTCTTCGATGATCGCCTGCTTCACAGGGGAGGCGCCAACCACTCCAGCAGCGATCGGAGCTACGCCTACTTGGGTTACTGTCGCAACACCTACGTGGGGACCACGCATTTTGAGGCCGAGCGTTCCGTAAATGATCCGACCTGAACCGACCTCGGCCGCCCCAATATCCTGCAATCCTGAAATCTCCGATCCAGCCTAATCGCCAATAGCCACGACGGTGCGTCCGCGAATCTGGCCAGCAAGGATTGAGTCTGCGGCCTCTTTCAATTCACTGAAACCAATCTCCTGGGTCAACTGGTCCAGCTTATCGAGATCCAGATCGGACACCAGGCGATCCCAGGCGATAAGCCTTTCCTCCAATGGTGCTCTCACACTGTCCACACCGAGCAGGCTTACACCGCGGGTGATGAATGGCAGCACAGTTGCCGGGAGGTCCGGACCCTGGGCCAGCCCGCAAGCGGCAACTGCACCGCCATAGGCCGTTGCAGCTATGGCGTTGGCCAGTGTGTGGCTGCCCACGCTGTCGATTGCACCCGCCCAGCGACCCCTGGCCAGCGGACGCCCAGGCTCGGCAAGTTCATCGCGGTGAATCACCTCCGCCGCCCCGAGTGATTGCAGAAAGTCCGTTTCCTGAATTTTCCCGGTTGAGGCAATCACGTCATAACCGAGCCTTCCCAGCACAGCGATGGCAATGGTGCCCACGCCCCCGCTGGCTCCAGTGACCAGGATATTCCCGGAGTCGGGGCCGATACCTGCCTGTTCGAGTTTCAGCACGCACAGCATGGCAGTGTACCCGGCCGTTCCAATCGCCATACTTTGGCGGGCAGAAATTGAAGCCGGCCGCCTGATTAGCCAGTCGCCGGGCACCCTGGCCACCGGAGCGTAGCCCCCATGGTGGGTTTGGGACAGGCCAAAACCATTGGCAATCACCGCATCGCCCGGTTGGTAATCGGCATGGCCTGAATGGGTGACGGTGCCTGCAAAATCAATGCCCAGCACACAGGGAAAGGTCGCCACGATGCGTGCGTCACGGCTCATGGCCATTCCATCTTTGTAATTCACCGTGGACCATTCCACCGAGACGGTCACATCACCGGGCATCAGGTCGGAATCGGTCAACTCCCGATAGTCCACCTGGTATCCATCAGGCTCCGTTTTATCCGCAACCAAGGCTGTGAAGTTCATGATTTTCTCCTGCAACTGCAATGAGTTGATCCGTATCAGCGCGCCGCTGTTTCGCCAGACTGCCCCGCGCGCACAGTGAAGTGGTTCAAACTGGCCCTAGGGGCCATCGGTCAAGGGGAGGAGCAAATCAAGAGCCGCCAGGGTCATGGCTTCCACCCCTGACCGGATGGCCGGCTCGGGATCGATCTCGAACAGGCCGGAATGATGATCCGCCCAATCACCTGCAGCGAGTCGTTCGGGAGGCGTTCCGCCCACCTCGAAATAGACGGAGGGAATCACCGGATCGATATTGACCAGGTCGGGAAAGTCCTCTGCGCCCATGTCGGTTTGTTTCCAGTTCACGAAGGCATCCGAGCCCATCCCCGCCTCGATGGCACTTCGCACCCGCGCGCTGAGCTGCGGGTCGTTGGTCGTGGTGGGTGCCCCGAAGGGCGCGACCACCACCTCGGGCAACAGGTCCTCCGGCAGACCGGCGGCCCTTGCCGTATTCAGTGCAACCCTCTCGATACTCTCCAGCAGATAAGCGCGTGTCGATTCATTGTTGGCCCTGACCGTGATATGAAGGTCAGCATGATCTGCGATCACATTTGGCGCAGTGCCGGCGTGAAAGGAACCTACCGTGACGAGGGCGGGTTCCAGCGGAGAAATCTCGCGCGTGATGATGGGCTGAAGCGCCACCACGATCTGCGCAGCCGTCAGAACCGGGTCCCGGCCAAGGTGCGGGGAAGCACCGTGGGTCGCGATGCCGCGAACCCGCATCTTGACGGTGTCTGCACTGGAATACATCAGGCCATCATTGAGGATGATCTTGCCCGCGGGGTACTTGGCAATGACATGTAAAGCCAAAGCATAATCAGGCCGGCCAATATGATCATACAAACCATCCGCCACCATCGCTCTTGCGCCCCCAAGCGCTTCCTCCGCCGGCTGACCAACGAGGTGAAGCGTTCCAGACCATAAGTGGCGCGCCGCCGCCATCTGCCGAGCCACGCCGACCAGTGTCGCCATGTGCATGTCATGCCCACAGGCATGCATCACCGGCATCTCCACGCCATCGAGATTGACCTGGCGGTCCGTGGACGCGTAACTTAGCCCGGTTTTTTCTTCCACCGGCAAGCCGTCCATGTCAGCCCTGATCATTAAGCGAGAGCCGGGACCGTTTTGCATCGTTGCGACCAGGCCCGTGCCACCAATTCCCCGCTTGATCGCATAACCCAGGGTGGCCAGCTCAGCGGCGAGACGCTCAGAAGTCTCGTGCTCTTGCATGGACAGCTCCGGATGCGCATGGAAATGGCGAAACAGCTTATCGAGGTAGCCATAATCAGCCTCGATGGCCGATTCGAGATCCTGCGCAATCGCAGGCGCACCGAACGCCACCCATGCGAGCACCAGGAGTTTGGCTTTCAAAGATATCTTTTTGCACATTTTCCGCACCGCCCGTATCAAAGCGTTAATATCGAGAGCCGTCACCCCGATCGGGCCAACCGCCGATTGTCTGACAGTATACTCCGGGAGGGACCGAGCACGACGATGCAAGGTAACAATGGGGACCACGCGTACTTTTACGCGTGTTATCCGCATGAGACGCTCCGAATGGTTACCGCTTTCTGAACGAGCAGGCCATCGCTGGAATAACCGCTCCCCTACCGGACTCGAGAACGGGCACGGTTACCACCGGGACGGAAATGTCCGCGCTGCGATACACGCGCAGCCGGCGGGTGCCTGAAACCCGGCACCCCGGGGCGGTGACCGCTGCCGCCAGAATTGGATTGCGGACCCGCTGTTATTTTTCACACCCTGCAACCTGTGCAAGTTTCGGGTTCCCCCGGGGCATCTGCTGGTGCATAATCGTGCAGGGCACAACTTGAAGGGCACATGGAAGTGAACATGGACGTATTTGACAACATCGAACTGTATGGCGTGGGCAGCTGCATACAGGCAGTAAGAGAGTCGACGGCCGACGCTGAGTCAACTGAAAGGCATAAGCACTCACGGGCCAAAAACTGGTTCATGGCGCTGTTGCGGCAGCTTCATTGGGCAGGTGCCTGAACCAACTGCGCTGCAGGCCGATGTCCTAGGCAAGGTGCAGTTGACCGCTCGCGACGTGCGCGCAGTGGCCGCCAATCCAGGTGCGTATTCTCTCGCCTGACTTGGCCGTTCGCGCCTCGAGGACACTGGGCCGCCCCATCTCCACACCCTGAGCAATACGCCAGCATCCGCCCGAGCTGAAGGCCGGGTCCATCTGTGTCAGCAGGGCAACCAGCGCACAGTTAGCACTTCCCGTGGCTGCATCCTCCATCACGCCGTAAAACGGCGCAAACATACGAGCGCGCAAATCAAATTCATCCTCCGAACGCACGTACATGTGCACATCAGGAACGACATTACGGGCGCGCAACCGTTCAAATGCATCGAGATTGGCGCGAACCTGACCAAGCGCCTCCAACGACGCCAGCTCGACGATAAGAAACGGCAGCCCCACGCCGGCCTCGCAGGGCGGATGCACCTCGGTACGAATATCGCTCTGTGAGATGGACAACGCAGCTGCCACCTCCGCCACGGAGACACTCCGGCCCACTTCCAGCCCCTGCGGTGCCTCGAGTTCACAGTGCAGTCGCTGCTTTGAGTCTCGCCTGATATTCACGGGCACACGTCCGGCATGTTCCTCGAAACAGACTTCGATACCCTCCCCGACCGGACCGAAGACTCCGGCATTCGCCAGCACGAAGGCTGTGCCCACATTGGGATGCCCAGCGAAGGGCACTTCTTCGGCCGGGGTGAAAATTCTCACCCTTGGGGTTAAAGGATCGCCGCTTTCGAACACAAACGTGGTTTCAGAAAAATTAAGTTCACGGGCAATGCTTTGCATGGCCTTATCGCTCAGGCCTCTCGCGTTAGGAAAGACGGCAAGCTGATTGCCGCCAAACTGGCGAGTGGTGAAGACATCACAGATTACGTAATCAAGCAGCGGCATCCGGGTCTCCGATGACACCTCGCTCCGAAAGCGTTTTTCTGAGCGGCTGCAAATGCGAGGCAAAATTTCTCCACTGCACCAAGGCGTCGCGATATATGGGCTGACGGACCTGCTCCGAACTGGCTGTGCGAATCGCCCTGTCTTGCTCATGAAACTTCAGGCAGGCCGCGTCGAACGGCAGTCTGCAGTGTTCCAGCATTGCGCGAACTTCGTTTTCAAGGCCACTCACAACCGCCTCGTAATGAACCGTCCGGACATCGCCGGGGTACCTTTCCTGCCACTGTGTAACCATTCGAAGATAATCCGCGTAATAGTGGGCGATGTCCTCGAGGCCGTAGGTGAATTCCTGCCCGCGTGCGAAAAGTTGCTTGAAATTGGCAAAACAGGCCGCCATAGGCTCGCGCCGTGCATCGATGATCGTAGCGTTGGGGAGAATTGAACGAATCAGTGCAATATGCAACCAGTTATTGGGTAATTTATCGATAAAACGCGGCGCACCTTTTCGATAAATCTCCGCGCGCTCCAGGTAGAATCGCCCCCATTCGCGCCGCTGATCAGGATCAAGCTCTGCCAGAATTTCCGGATAACGGCTGTCGTCAAGACGGTTACGCCGTCCCGACAATTCGCTGGCAATCTGCCCGATGAATGGCAACTCCGCAGTGGCTTCGACCTGCGGGTGACTGGACAGAATCTGCTCCAGCAGCGTGGAGCCCGTTCTCGGCAAACCAACGATAAATATCGGTGCCTCGGACGGATGGCCCTGCTGATCGAAATCATGCTGACCGCAAAACGTCATCATTGAATCAACCCGCTGGGTGGTCATGGCGTGGTCATAGGCACTGAATTGCTTTTTAATCGCATTGCCCATGGCATAGGCCTCGAAAGAATCATCGAATGATTGCTCGTCCTCCAGGGCTTTACCCAAGGCGAACGCCAGGTGGTATTTATCTGCACTGGCTTGTTCGATACCGGCCAGTCGCGCGCGCATCACCGCCACGCGGTCGGCGCTGAAGCGGAAAGTCTTCAGATTGGCGAGGCTCCAGTATGCCTCACCGGCGGATGGATCCGCCTCCACGGCCCGCAGATACGCCTTTGTCGCCTCTCCGCCCTTGCCACCGTAGCGCAAAGAGTGTCCATAACTGGTCAAAATGCGTGCATTGTCGGAAATCTGACCCAACACGGTTTCGAACTTTGCATGCGCTTCCTCGAAGCGGCCCGCCATTGAGAGCAATGCAGCGGACTGCACCTTGTGGGAGATGTTGGTCGACTGCTCGATCTCGAGTCGCTGAACTTGCTCAAGCGCCGCGTCGAAGCGCTGGGCGCGTCCCAGCGCAGTCGCGTAATTCGAACGGGCGACGTGAAAATCAGGTGCTAACTCCAGGCAGCGCTCGAGCAACTTGATCGCTTCGTCAACAATACCCAGTGTAATTCCGATTTCCGCTAGCAAGCGAATGGCATTGACGTCCATTGGCCGTTGGCGCAGGTATTCACGGCAGATGCCTTCGGCAATTCCGAGCCGGCCCGCAGCAACCAGTTCCAGGGCTTTCCGCAATGCGGGATCGACTTCATCTGTGCCCAGGACATTCCGATAAGCCTCGGCCGCTCCGATATCATCGCCTTCTGCCGCGCGCACATCGTAGAGCGCCCTCCAGGCCGCCTTGAGATCGGGCTGTAGCCGAACCGCACGCTCGAGTGCTCCGCGGGCATCAGACAGGCGGCCAAGGGCAACCAGGGCAACCCCGAGCTCATGATGCGCGAGTGGTAAAGCAGGCGCATGCTCGAGCACGCTACGAAGCAGCTTTTCTGCCGATGCCTCCTCACCCGACCGCCGCAGCGCCACACCGTGTATTAACAGCAAGCGCGGGTCATCTGCTTCAATTTTTCGGGCTTGCTCACAAGCCGAAATCGCCCCAACCAGATCATTGGCTCGCAGCGCTGACCTGGCTTCATCCAGCAGCTGTTCCAATGCGGTCGTCATGGAAGGAGGCCCGGTTTCAGCACGCGCATTCTTTCCCGTTCACTGAGCGGTGTATTCGGAGAGGGTCAATGCAAAAAGCGCCCGGGCGGGCGCCTTTTGCTCACGCATGGCAGCGGGATCAGAATCGCTGTCGATAGCTGACGCCGATGGTACGGGGCTGATTGATGGTGACCCGCTGATCCCAGGTCACGGCATTGATCCAAACCGTGCCACGCTCGTCCGTCAGGTTTCGTACATAGAGTTCGGCCGCCCAGTTGCCCCTGTCGAGGCCAACCGATGCATTGAACACCTGGTAAGCGGGCTGGGTCTTGCGCTCCGTGGCAATGGTGCCCCCGTCGAACAAGGTATTGTAAGACTTGCCCGTGTACATGTACGCGCCCTGCACATACCAGTCATCCCGGAAAATGTACCGGGTAGATAGGTTCCACTTGAATTCAGGCACCCGCGGCAACTTGGTGCCGGACGGGGCATCCGGATCGGGGCTGTTCGGGTTGCGTCGATAATCGGATGTGAGCACCGCATCGACATAAGACGCTGCCCCGCTCAGGGTCCAGTTGTCAGTCAGCAACACGGTAAAATCACCCTCGATGCCATTGCTTTCGGCATTGCCTACGTTGTAGGTCAAAGTGATCGGTGAGATCGAGGTATCCAGTCTCGAGAATTGAAAATCCTCCCAGTCCTGCCAGAACGCCGCCATGTTCAAACGCATACGGCCATCCATCAGAGTGGACTTGAAGCCCACTTCCCACGCCGTCAGGAAGTCAGAGACGAACTCACAACCGATATTGGTGTTGCCCTGGTCGCCCAGGCCATCCTGGATCCGGGTAGCACAGAAGCGATTCAGGCCACCCGGGCGATAGCCCTCGCCCCAGGTGGTGTAGAGCATCCAGTCGTCATTCACGGACCATTCAAGACTGAAGCGATACACCTCATCTTCGCCCTTGGTCACACGCTGGTCAGGAGCGCAGCCGTCACCGTCATTGTTCTCAGGACGATCGCCTTGTGGACCCCAGCCGCCACACGGCCAAAACACCGTCCCAGAAAAGCCGTCCAGGCGACCCTCGTAGTCAAAGGTGCGAGCACTGGCGGTGAGTGTCAGCCGTTCAGTCAAATCGAATGCCACCTCGCCGAAGAAAGCAGTTTCCTCATACAGGCGTCTGAAATCAGTGGTCCAGTAGATATCCGGCGCGTCAACGGCGGCCTGCGGGATGTTTTTCAACCCGATGACATGCCACTCGGAGTCATTGGCATTTTCCACATCCACGTAGTACGCACCGACCATCCAGCGAAATCGCTTGTCCGGATCGGAGGTGTAGCGTGCCTCGAAGGTCTGGCGATCCCAGCTGCCATCCAGGGTGTATTGCTCCCGCGGATCCTCGCAGGCTCCGAAATAGGTCACGTAGCAGGAGTAATAAGGCTGAACGTAGCCGTAGGACACGTAATAATCACTGTAGAGAGAATAATCCGAGTAGATATCCGTCTCGCGGCTGAGGTCCGCATAGACCGCAGTCAGCATACCACCGGCGATCTCGCCCTCGACCTTGAATGAGAGTTGTGTCCAATCATCATCGAGCCAGTCCGGCATCCAACGTTGTACCTGCAGGTCACCCACGGTCGGGTCATGATCCCAGACACCCTCCGATTCGAGACTCTGTAACATCGCTGAGGCCGTTAGCGTCCAGCTGTCACTGAGGTCTATCCGGAGTGCGGCGCGAGCACCCACCGTGGTGGCCTCGTTGAAGTTTTCCTTGGCGAGATCGTTATTGTCCACGGTGATGTCTGCTGCTATTGCATACAGGGGATCGCTGGGGTCCAGGCCGGCGCGAATATTCGCATTGCTGAAGGTGTAGGTGCCTGCCACATTGTCAATGTATCCGGCATCCTGCTTGTAGAAACCCACCAGTCTCAATGCGGCGCGTTCTCCCAGGGGCAGGTTGACGAAGCCTTCACCGGTGTACCCCACATCTCCGCTCTTGGGCTGGTTGACCTCCAGGTCGAAACCGCCGCTGAATGCAGATGGATCGGGCTGATTGGTGATAATGCGGATAGCCCCCGACTGGGCGTTGGCGCCGAAGGTCGTACCCTGCGGACCAGCCAGTACTTCGATCCTGTTAATGTCGTAGATATGTGGGTTCATATACTGGCCCACCGCAGTCACCGGCTGATCATCAAGGTAAACCGCCACGCTGGGGTTGGCGCCCAGGCTGCTTTCACCGCCGCTGGAGATACCGCGGATGTACACGTTGCCGTCGCCAGGCCCGAGGGTGACGAAGCTGACGTTTGGCAACATCATCACGTAGTCTTCCATGTCGGAAATATTCAGGTCCTCAAGCTGGGTTGCGCCCAGCACGGATACCGTCATCGGGATGTCCTGAACACTCTCCGCGCGCTTGGTTGCCGTGACGACGACTTCCTCCAGCAGGTCATCAGCCATTGCCGGGCCGGCGATCAACATGGCGCCGTAGACGCCGCAAGCAACGGATACAGAGGCGGAAAGGGGTTTTCGACGCAGCTGCGCTCTGCGCTCGGAAAAAACAGGCAGTCGGTTATTCATTACTCAGGTCCCTCATTGACACGTGCAGTGGATAGAGGCCGTTCACCGTCGATGAGTGGGCGTGCCTGTATGGCTTTGTCGTTAGAACACGCCGACCATTGTTTTTATGTTCGGTTTGCAGCACTCACGCGACATTTAGTGTATTACAAAAGCTCAGCTTTGGATACCGAGAGTCGCCCCTCCCGGGCTAAACCCGGTAACGCGCCCGGAGGGAACCGTGGCATCATCGTGACAAGCATGCGCGGTGGTATAGTGAGGCCTTGGTCTCAACCTGAGACCCTTGGAAGTTAAGGGCATGCCAGGCACACGAATATTTTCCCGAGTCATTGTCTCAACACTCTGTTATGCGTTCACCCTAATTGGCCTTGACCCGGTACACGCGGGTGTTTCCGTGCGACAGGGGCCAACACCTATCCAGGGAGGTAGTGCCCTCGCCCCGGGTGATCTGACGGTCACCAATGAATATTTCGCGGTATCGTTTGCCGTCGCCTCACCGCCACCCTGGGGCGTCGCACGGGGCGGCATAATTGATGCCGCAATCGTGGGACCTGACGGCCTGACCCACGATCTCGTCTCCCTAATTGATTTCATGCCCAACGGCTGGTCAGCCTCCGACACACGCATGCGAAACGTCGAGATAGCTTCGCAAAGCGAGGGTGAGGTTATTGTTCAGACAGAGCGGGAATGGGGCCCTGTTGAGCTTATCACTCGCTACGTGATTCGCGCGGGAGCGCGGCAAATGTTCATCCAAACCCGCATGGTGCACCGGGGCCAAACTCCGATACCGGAAATGGCCTCGGGATATGTTATCTGGCCAGACGGCGGCCATGTTTTCAGCCTTCCGGGCTTGCTCGGCGAGGAGGCCGGCGCGACCTCGGACGCGCTTGCCCGCTGGTCTGCCTTCTACGATAAGCATTGGCTCATGGGGCTGCACGCAGACTACGACAAACGCGTCGATAACCAGGGTCGGGACCGGTGGCTAGATCACCAACTCGCTCCCGGGACCACGCGATCATTTGCAGCTTGGGTGCAATTTGAACCCTCTGGCGAGACCTCGCCCCTGGTTCGAGCGGAAACCGCGCGCCTGAATTTGCCTAATGGTCAACTCTCGGGACGGGTGGACGTGCAGTCTGAGCAAATGCCGAACATCGCGGTCATGGCCGAACGGATCACTGCTGACGGGCAGCACCCGTTTGCATGGACCCGCGTCAGTGAAGGCCGATATGACATGACCTTGCCTGCTGGCCAATACCTCGTGTACGCCACGGCACCAGGGCACGGAGAAAGCCCTGAGTTGAAGGTCCTGATCGTGGGCGGAGAAGAATTGAATCACGACTTTTCCGGCCTTACCCCGCCGGGAAATCTGCTCATCAAGGTCAGGGAAAACCCGAGCGGACGACCCTTGGATGCCCGCATCGCCATCACCGAGGGTGCCAGCCCGGTCATCGGTTACTTCGGACAGTCTGTTTTTTTCACCCAGCTGAATCCGATCGGTGAACTCGATATTCGCGTTGCGCCAGGTCAATACCAATTCGAGGTGTCGAGCGGTGGAGAATTCACTTCCAGGCCCATGACACTCGACCAAGCGGTCGAATCAGGCCGCTCTACGGAGGTAACGGTGCAGATAAAAAGCCAGGCGAACCCCGCGGCCCGGGGTTGGTACAGTGCAGATCTGCATCATCACTCGGACGTGCTGGACGGATACACCGACCCGCAGTTCGTGCTCAGGGCACAATTGGCGGCGGGACTCGATTTCGCTTTCCTCAGCGATCACGATTCGGTGGTCAACAACGCGACCTTGGCCAAACTTGCCGCCCAGCGGGGCATGCCATTTATCCCGGCAACCGAACTTTCACCTTCCTGGGCCCATTTCAATGCCTATCCGTTAGCGGTCGCTGAACTGGACATTGCCGTTGAGAGGATGACGGTTCAGGATATTTTCGCAGAAGCTCGGCGCCTCGGCGCCGCAGTGCTCCAGGTGAATCACCCGCACAACGAGTATGGTTACTTTGAAGCTCGCGATCGCGGTGCCATCCCCGGTGGCTTCAGTGCCGGCTTCGATGTCGTTGAAATCAGCTCGCGCTATGCCAACGACCAAACCATACCCACGACCTGGTCCCTCTGGAATGGCGGCAAACCGGCCTACTTCGTGGCGGGTTCGGACGTGCATGACGTATGGAACGAGCGCTCAGGCGCAGTCAGAACGTATGCTTTTATCGACGGAGACGCCACGGTCGAGAAATATGTTGAATCGGTGCTGCGGGGTCACAGCTATGCCTCGGCGGGACCCATCATCTACCCCGGTATCGTGTTTGGTGAGCGGGTCAGCATCAGCAAAGGCGAATCGATGCCGCTGCGCTTCACATTGCAATCGGTCCGTGGACTGGCGCGCGTTCAACTGATCGAGCGCGGCAAAGTCATTGCCGAACAAACTCTGCATGGCGATAGCAACGAAATACCCGTGGCATTCAGTGTCACACCCGGAGCGCACAGCTGGTACAGTCTGGTCGTCGAGGATATCGACGGCTTCGCCGCGTACAGCAATCCGATCTGGGTTGAGGTGAATCAACCCGCCGGACCTGCAGTACAATGAGGGCGGGTCATATCTACCCAAAACGTGCAGCGCATGAAGATCTCTGAACCGGCTCGCGAGATAGATGTCATTCATGAAACCGACGTGCTGGTGGTCGGCTCCGGACCCGGCGGCCTCGCCGCTGCCATCGGCGCGGCGCGGGCTGGCGTCGATGTCACCCTTCTCGAGCGTTTCGGCTGCTTCGGCGGCAATATCACCGCAGTGGGCGTCGAGGGTTTTGCCTGGTATCGCCATGAAAATACTGTCGACTCAGAGGGTGTCGGCATCGAATTCGAGGAGCGTGCCAAAGCCATGGGTGCAGCGGTCGAAGAACCGCAATCCGACAGTCATGCCCTGGATGGAGAGGCCTTCAAATGGGTTGCCGATCACCTGGTGCGCGAAGCCGGAATAAAACCCATGCTGCATCGAATGTTCGTGGCGCCGATCTTGTCCGGTGACTGCATCCAGGGCGTTATCGTCGAGAGTAAAGCCGGCCGCGAGGCGATACTGGCAAAGCGGGTTGTCGATGCCACTGGTGATGCAGACGTCGCCTATCGTTCGGGTGCGATCACGCACAAGACACCCAAGGAAGAGATGATCGGGTGCTCAGTGATGTTTTCCATGTCCGGCGTCAACAAAACCCGGTTCATCGAACACGTCAAAGCCCATCCCCACAGCTATAGCGACTGGGCCTATGGGCAGTGGTCCATAGAAACCTCGGGCAAGGAAGATTCGATGTTCTCGCCATTCCTTCGCAAGCCTTTTGAGGAGGCGCGGCAAGCTGGACTGATTCCGGAGAACCTGGACACGATTGCCGGCACCTGGGGCGCGATCTATGACAGCGGTGATTTGACCTATCTCAATCTTGTTCATCTATTGGGCTACGATGGCACCTCTCCAGACGACCTGACCCGAGGCGAGATGGAGGGCCGGGAGCAGGCCATGATGGCGATTGAAGCCATGCAACGCTTCAACCCCGGGTGTGAAAATGCCAAGCTGCGAAATTTTGGAATGACGCTCGGCGTGAGGGACACGCGCAAGATCGATGCCCACTACAACATGACGGAGCACGATGTGCGAGAGCAGGCCCGCTTCAAAGACAGTATCGGTATCTTCCCTGAATTCATAGACGGTTACGGAATCCTGATCTTGCCGACCACGGGCCGCTATTTTCACCTGCCTTACCGAACCCTGCTGCCCAAGGGCGTCCGTCACCTGATTTGCGCGGGACGCCAAACCGGGGGAGACAGGGTCAGTCATGCAGCCACCCGAAATATGATGTGCTGCACCGTCACCGGCCAGGGGTCGGGCGTCGCCGCTGCGCTTTCAGTAAAACACCGTCAGTCACTCGAGTCACTGGATATCGAACTGTTGCAATCCGAACTGCGCCGGCAGGGCGTTCGCCTCGCATAGACCATTGACAGGTCCGGACACGAGGTGTCACGCTGCGCCCTCCCCTGCAAGGCCTGGAGCGGTCTCATGAAAGCACAACTCGGCGCTCTTCTGATATTGGCCATGACGCCCTGTGCTGCTGCAACTTTGCCGCTGACGGCACCGGAGGAAGCCGGTTTTTCAAGCGACCGGCTCCGGCAGGTATCCGCGTTCGTTGAACGCGACATCGCAACGGGGAAAATGGCGGGCACCGTCACCCTGATCGCTCGACACGGAAAGGTCGTGCATTTCGAAGCGGCAGGCACCCGGGGCGTCGAAGATGACCGGCCGATGGAACGGGATGCTCTGTTCCGGATTTACTCCATGACCAAGCCCATCACGACGGTTGCGGCGATGATTCTTTACGAGGAAGGCCGTTTTCAGTTGAATGAGCCCGTCGCCAAATACCTGCCGGAGTTTGAAGGGCAACGGCTGTTCCGAGATGGGAACCTGGTGCCACCTGAATCTCCCATGACCATCGAGCAATTGATGACCCACTCCGCGGGCCTCGCCAGTGCCTCGGGCGGATCCCACCCGGTGGAGGAGGCCTACCGGGAAGCCGAGCTGTTCGAATCCGGGAATCTCAACGAGTTCACAGATCGGCTGGCTCGCCTGCCCTTGCGTTTCGAGCCCGGCCGTCGCTACCACTATTCAGTAGCGACAGACGTTCTGGGCGCCTTGATCGAGAGAATCAGCGGCATCAGCCTGGAAGCATTTTTCCGGCAGCGGATTTTCGAGCCGCTGGGCATGCACGATACCTTCTTCAACGTACCCGAAGCCAAGCTGGGCCGGGTCGTGCCCAATCATTACTGGGACCAGGATCAGCGAGTGATGCGGCCGATTCCTGAGGCCAACCAGAGCGCGTTAAGGGGCGTAACCCTGTTCTCAGGGGGGCACGGACTCATCTCCTCCGCCATGGATTACCTGGTGTTCTGTGAGATGCTGCGTCGTGGTGGCAGTTTTGAAGGCACGCGCATCCTGGGTCCCAAAACCGTCCAGTTCATGACCCTGGATCACCTCGGTGAGGCCGTGCGAAACCGGGGTGCCTCCGAGTTCCCGGCGTACCACCTCTATCCGGGTCAGTCATTCGGTCTCGGTTTTGGTGTCATCACCGAGCCCGGGCGCTCCGGCGTGATCTCTTCACTTGGGGCATACTCCTGGGGGGGCGTTGCCAATACAAAATTCTGGGTTGATCCTGAGGAAGATTTGGTAGCCATCCTCATGACGCAGATTATCGGCTCACCCTGGAGCGACCAAACGCGTTTCAACCTGAAAGTGACCGCCTACCAGGCCTTGACCGATTTAGGCAGCGACTAGGCCTCCGAAGCCGTCTTCAACTCAGCTCTCCTCCCGAACACCTTGACGTAGACCGCGCCGTAAATAGCGATAACGACAAGGCCAAACCACTCAATTTTCAGGGGCGTGAACTGATACAGGAGAACCAACCCGAACAGCAGGCTCCAGTGCAGGGCCACATAGCGAACCAACCCGAGCCGCTGCAGGGTAAGGCCAATATTTTGCGTGTACAGCCTCGTCAGTGAATCCAATGAATTGACAACGAAGATCACGCCGAGAAAAACCATGCCCCAGTACCAAAACGGCTCGACCGCCATCTCGTTGAGATGGAGGTGGTAAAGAACACTGAACCATAAGGCGATGGGAATGGAAGGCACAAAGAGCAGCGCGAGCAGCAGTTGCCAGGCGCGCAGACCGCCGACGAAACGGGAAACGAACTGTCCGATCATGATGCTCCAGGCGAACCACCAGAACAGGTAAAACTCGTGGTACTCGGATATGGGCAATACAAACCGATGCAGTTGACCAAAGTATTCTCCCAATTCGCTGGCCGAGCGCATGAAACCCAACCATCCCATGCCAGACGCCAGCCAAAGTCCGGCAATCAGCAGGAAAAACAGCCAGGTTGAACTGACGCTGAGAATGCGTACAAACCGGATATGCGTGCTGGAGAGCACAGCAGCCAGCACGACGCTCGCAACGAGGGCGAAGCGCACGCCGTCGGGAATGCCCTCGATGTAGTCCGGAAGATAAGCCAGGAACAGGTAGCCAGTGAATGCACAGGTCCCGATAATCACGATGTTATTGGTCCACTTGATCACCGGAAGCTCGAACAGTCCAAGCCTCGGTTCAACGATGCAGAAATAGAATGTGGTCAAGAAGTAAAAACCCCAGACAAGGAAACCCCAGAAGCCAAATTCAATCGCCAGAGGGTTGGCAAAGGCGTAAACGGTCTCCGATTCGTAAATCGGAAAATCCACCAGGGGAAACATAATCAGCCCGACGTCCAGACCCGAAGTAAACAAAATGGCAATGAACGTAAACAGCGAAACCGGCAGTGGCCCCTCGCAGCGCACATTCCGCCATCGCGTGACGAGCAGCAGGGAAGTCATCATGGTGACTACGATGGCCATTGACAGAATGAGAGTCATCAGGAGGTGTTCCGGTTAGAAGTTTCGCAATTCAAGGCTCAGCTCCCCGGTATTCTCCGGCTGGGTGCTGAGCCTTTCCAGGGCAGCCGCGTCGCCGCGCAATGTCCAGTCGAAAAACTGTTGCGCCAGCTGTTTCTGTATCTCGTGAGCCACGACCGGATTCAACAGACGAAAATCGGAGTTCGCCTGGAAATGCCGTTGCGCCCTGTCCGGCTTCAAATCAGGCCACCAGTAGGCGCCGGAGACAGCCAGAGAAGCGTGATGGGTATCAGCAAGCATGGCCCATATGGCGGGCGCCTCGCTCCGGTCGAATACGGTTCTCAGCGCGGGAAATGGTTGATCAACCGACGGCGCTGCCGAACCCGTAAGGCTAGCAAGTCGCTCCTCGAAACCAATGATCAGTCGATCCTCGGCGCCATTCAGCAGCAGCATCGGTTTTTGCAAGCCCTGCATGGGTGTGGGTCGGTCGCGATTGAAGAACACGGACTCACCGGAGCGCCACAATTCCGAATCAGCGGGAATCTGCGCGTTCAATCCAATGACCATGGGCGAAACGACAGCGAACCCCGAGACGAAACGGTCCTCCAGTGCCAGGCCTACCAAGGTGGTCAGGCCACCGTACGAGCGACCAACCAGGCCAAGATTTTGCAGGTCCAGGAACCCGGGCTCTGCGCCCGCAAACCCCAGGGAATCCAGCTGATCAAGGTAGGCGATCGTCGCGCGTAAATCGTTGATTCTCTGCATCAGGGATCGGTCCAGGTTGCTGAGAAACCGGATCGGCTGATCGGTGGCTTGGAACGGGATGTCGGATTGGCCAAAATTTTCGGTTTCCCCATAGGTTCCGCGCGCGGACAGGTATGGCACAACCCCTTTCATGCTTGCCGCAAACGCCGGGTCCTTGGCCAGTGCGGGATCCCGGCCGGACATGGAGAAAGGAGAATTCCCCGTGTGTTCAGGCGCAATAACGAAGTAGCCTTGCGCCGCAAGATGCTCTACCAGGGTCTCCATGTTGTACCGACTGCCGGCATCGCCATGACTCATGACGACGACCGGTAGGGCCTCATCAATACGAGCCAGGGGGGCATCCAGCAGGCTGCCTCGTTCGCGTTGGAACAATGCACCTATGGCCTCATCAATCCGAGCGTCGCTGACGCCGGGACGCACCGAATCGGGAGTGAGATGAAAAAACGTGGTCTGTGTCATCATCAGCCGATGAACTTCGCGGTCACCAAACACGTAATCGCCGTAGCGTGCGTGTCGATAATTTCCAGTCTCGGCCTCGGCATGATCGACCGGATACCAGAGTTCCGTGACCAGGGTACGAATCCCGTCATTGACGCCGCCAACCGCATCATAGGGTCTCGAGGGATCATGGATAAACACCGTACGCGAACCCACGGCATAGGGTGCCCCAACGCGAGGGCCGGAGGCGTTCAGAACGGGGGGAGCCGCATCCGGAGACGGTGGCGTGCAACCGGCAAGGGCCAGCAGGCAACATCCGCAAAATAGCCCTGCTCGCAGGATCATGCCCCCTCCTCAGCACCGATTGCCAATGGACGAATGGGCGCTGCGCCCCGCTGTTGATCGCGCCAGCGATCATCCAGCCAATAAGGCACCGCTTGCGGGACTTCCAGGCTTCCCCTGATCATGTCCGCCGCTCGCTCAGCGACCATGATGGTGGGTGCGTTCAGGTTACCGTTGGTAATTTGCGGAAAAACAGATGAATCTACAACACGCAATCGTTCAATCCCCCGCAGCCGGCAAGAGGCATCGAGCACCGCCATGGCGTCATCATCCGATCCGATCTTGCAGGTGCACGATGGATGATAAGCAGATTCCACGTTCTGCCTGACCCAGGCATCCACTGCTTCGCGATCCTCAAGATCGACCGCGGGTTGAATTTCATCACCTCGAAAGGCATCAAGGGCCGGTTGCTGCATAATCTCGCGGGTCAGGCTCAGGCAGCGCCGCCAGTCTGCACGGTCAACCGGTTCGGACAAGTAGTTGAAGCGGATGTCCGGCGGCGTGTTCGGATCAGCCGTGCGCAGGTGAACATGACCCCGACTGGCAGGCTTGTTAGGGCCCACGTGCACTTGGAAGCCATGTCCGGGAAATGCGGCCCGGCCGTCGTATCGCATGGCCGCAGGCAAAAAATGGAACTGAATGTCCGGCCACTTTACCCCGGCCCGGGACCGTATGAATGCACAAGACTCAAAATGATTCGTCGCACCGAGGCCGCTGCGGGTCAGTAACCACCGTGCGCCAATGAGAAATTTGCTGAATGCGCCAAGTCTCGAATTGAGGCTGATCGGCTGCTTGCACCGATACTGGAAGTACACCTCGAGGTGATCCTGGAGGTTTTCACCCACGCCGGGTAAATCGGACACCACCGCCACGCCGGCATCCTGCAAAACCTGGCCCGGGCCCACTCCAGAGCGCTGCAGCAGAGTTGGAGAGCCGATGGACCCGGCGGAGACGATGACCTCCCGGTCTGCGCTGACGGTATGCGACTGTCCATCGGCACGGTAGACCACCCCTTGAGCCACCTTGTCCTTGAGCAGGATTTGATCAACGTGAACTTCGGTGAGAATTTCAAGATTTCCGCGGTTTCTCGCGGGCTCAAGGTACGCGCGGGCAGCGGAGCAGCGCTCTCCGTCCCCGACCGTCATGTGCATGGCGCCAAAGCCTTCCTGCTGGAATCCATTGTAGTCATCCGTCAATGGATAACCGGCTTCCTGTCCGGCCGCTATGAAAGCCCGGTAGAGTGGATTTCGCATCCCGTTGCCGTTGCATGTTGCGAGCGGCCCCGAATCACCACGGTAGACATTGGCACCCTGCATCCAGCGCTCGGACTTCTTGAAATAAGGTAGACATCCTGCGTAAGACCAGCCCGAGGCACCCTGCTCTTCCCAGGAGTCGAAGTCACAGGGATGTCCGCGAACGTATACCATGCCGTTGATCGATGAAGAACCGCCCAGTACTTTTCCACGTGGGCAATTCATCTTTCGCCCGTCGAGGTGGCGCTCCGAAACACTCGAGTAACCCCAATTGAAACGGGACATGTTCATGGGAATGGACAAGGCCGTCGGCATTCGAATAAAGAGGCTGCGGTCCGAACCGCCGGCCTCCAGCAGCAAAACCGAGACCGATCGATCCTCGCTCAAGCGAGCCGCGAGCACACAGCCTGCCGACCCGGCACCCACTATGATGTAATCGAAGCGGCTCAAGGCACCCGGGTCCCGGACTTGGCCCGGCGCAGCAAAAGCCAGGACGCGAACATGCCAATCGCTGCAACCACAGCAACGTACGCAAAAAAATGCTGGTATGCCTGACCTGTCGGATAACGGCCATGCAACCAAGCGGCAACCTGCGGTACGTAAGCATCCGGGCTGTACCCCACGATAGATATCAATCCTATCGCCGTGCCAAGCACCCGGGAAGGCACGGGGCAATCATAGAGCAATGCCCAGAACACGCCGCGCAATCCGTAAGCGATAAGGCCGAAGGGGAAAATGAGAACCCATAGTTTCCAGGCATCGCCCGGGTTGGTCTGCATTACGGCAAGATAGCCGCACGCCACGATGGCGGCCATGAACAAGACCACCATCATTCGCGCGTTTCCCACCCGGTCCCCCATCCAGCCCGCGGCGATTCCACCCGGCGGACGCATCCACAACTTCGCAGCTCCCAGGGCCGTAGCCGCCGTCAGGGGCATGGCGAAGCCACCGGTCTCGGCAAAACTCGGAAATTCGATGGTCGCCCAAAACACGTGATAGACCGCGGAGAGAATGATGCACAACAGCCAGATCGTAGGTTGGCGGATGATCAACAGAAAATCCGCGAAATGAATTTTTTCCAACGCGGCAGCCGATTGATGGCCCGTGACGCCTTTCATGAACAGCATCAGCAGGCCCAGGCCGGCAGAAACTACAGCGTAAATAATGATCACGTTGATCATGCCCAGCGTTCGGGTGGCGAACAAACCAAAAACAAAAGTCGCGACGGTCAGCAAAATGGCCTCAAAAAGGCCGCGGGTGCCTTCCAGCGCGCCAAACATTCGTCCCTGCTCACTGCCAGCGGCCAGCAGGCGAATGTGTTTGAAAATAGCAGCCCACAAAATACCCACCCCAATGACGCCCCAGAGCCCGTAGATGACGAGCAACTCGGAGTAACTCGGCAAGGTCGCATACCAGGCATAGGTCGCCGCGCTGGAAAAAAGCGCGATGATCACCAGGGTGCGCGGCGCAACACGGTCTGCCAGCCAACCGCCTGGCAGATAGCATAAGATACACACCAGGGCGTAGGTGCTGCTTAGATTCCCGAGCTGACTTTCGGTCAGCGCGAAGGCGTCGAGAAGCGAGGTTTTGAACAACTGACGCAAGTACGGAGCGCTGTAGATCACCGAAGCCGCCAGCGACAACATGATGACCTGAACGTAAGCAGACCAGCGGCTGGCGGGCCCTTGTTGTTCCATGTCAGTCAATGAAACTCTGGCCATCGAGTTGTGCCTGAACGGCGGCTGGAATTTCGAATCCCATGTGGGTCGCTATCGATGGCAGGATGTCCACAATCCATGGCTCCTCCTCAAATGACGCGTTCAATCGCTTGCTGTTGGTGGCGATCCATATGGTACGCTCCCTCGGGGATTGTTTACCGTGATCCCGACCCGTTTCCGCATCCCTGCCGTGGTCCGTGGTCACCAGAATCAACCAATCTTCATTGTACTCGGCCTGACGCCGTTTCACCGCACTCCAGACCAGGCCAATACGGCTGTCCATCCAGTTCACCGCCTGGTCGAATATCGCACTGTCGCCATGTTCATGCGCCACGTCATCAGTGTGTTGGAGATAAATCCAGGACAGATCCGGCGCATGGGTGGCAATATATTTTGCAGCCTCTGCGCTGACCAGCGCGTCGATATCCCGAATATACGATTCCTCCGAATCATGGGGAAATCTGCGCGTGTCGTCCTCGAAACCGTCAAAGGCATAATCCAGCTTGGCACCGCCAGCCTCCGCCTGACCGTCTCCGAGTAGCTTGGTCCTGTTGTCCGTCCACGTTGAAAAAATCGCTGTGCTGCGCGGTTGGGACTGTGCCTTGGCGATCCTGAACAGGTCCCAGTAGCGATAATCCGGATTGATAAAATAATTCCGGCGCACATTGTGCTTGTTTGCCCAGGTTCCGGTGAGTAAGCTCATATAGCCCACGGCGGACACTGTTGGGCTCTCGCCTGGCTCACCGAGCGGGCCGCCGACACGGGCCCTTGCGTAACCGCCCGCTTTGGCCAGGTCATCAAGGAAAGGAGTCTCCACGCGCTCGATGACATCTGCCGGAACACCGTCAACGATGATGAACACCGCTTTGGCCGGCCCGGGAGGATTTTCTGTCGGCGCGACTTCCGTCACCACGCCACCAGGCCATGCCTGGCCGCACAAAGCCCAGGCAGCCACCAAACACGGCATCATTGCCCGGGCAATTCGATTCGCAGCAGGCGGTTCGCGTCTCCCACCACCCCGCCCGACATCCGGGGGCTGTGACACTGGCGCACAGGTCATGCTCAGAACGTAGCCTCAACATCGCCCAGGTTGGCGTAGATCGTCTTGACCTGGGTGTAATGCTCGATAGCTTGCAAGCCATTCTCGCGCCCCAGACCCGAATGCTTATACCCTCCAAAGGGCACCTCGGCAGGCGTCAGGTTGTACTGGTTGATCCAGACGATACCGGCCTGCAGCCGATGCGCGACCCGATGCGCCCGGGCAAAATCTCTGGTAAAGACTCCCGCCGCCAGACCGAATCGGGTACGGTTTGCGCGAGTGACCACCGCCTCCTCGTTATCGAATTTCAGCACCGACATCAAGGGCCCGAAAACCTCCTCCTGCACAAAGGACATGTCGTCACGGCAGTCTGCGAATACGGCGGGGGAGAGGTAATAACCGCTCGCCAGCCCGTCTGAATTCATCGCCTCGCCCCCACACACGAGCCGCGCATCGCTGGAACGAGCGCCCTCGAGGAAACCCGTCACTCGCTCGAAGTGCTCGCGACTGACCAAAGGCCCCAACTGCGTGTCGGGATTAAAAGGGTCACCAATCCGAATGGCTTCGGTCTGCACCCGCACCCGTTCCAGGAACTCGTCGTGAATGGCCTCGTGGACAAAGACGCGTGTGCCATTCGAGCAAACCTGTCCCGATGAATAAAAATTGCCCGCCAGCGCGGCATTCACCGCGCTGTCGAGATCAGCGTCCGGAAAAATGATAATCGGCGACTTGCCGCCAAGTTCCAGGGTGACCTTTTTGAGATCAGCCGCCGCCGCGGCCATGACCCCTTGACCGGTTTCAACCGAACCTGTCAGCGTTACCTTGGCGACATCCGGGTGACGCACCAGCACCCCGCCCGTCTCGGCAGCCCCCTGCACCACATTGAACACCCCCGGCGGCAATCCCGCCTCCGTGTAGATTTCAGCCAGCTTGAGCGCGCTCAACGGGGTTTGCTCCGCCGGCTTGAACACCATGGTGTTGCCACACGCCAACGCAGGCCCGGACTTCCACATGGCAATCTGGATGGGGTAATTCCAGGCGCCGATACCTGCGCAAACGCCCACCGGCTCGCGCCGGACCAACGCAAAAGCCTCGGGAGGCAGGTCAATGTGCTGACCATGCAAGGATTGGGCGACACCTGCGAAGTACTCGATGACTTCAGCCCCACTGATGATATCGACTGATTCGGTTTCTGCGATCGGCTTTCCCGTATCGAGCGTTTCCAACTCAGCCAGTTCACGATTCCTTGATCGCAACAGGGCTGCTGCCCTGCGCAGGATTTCGCCCCGTTGTGCAGCAGGGGTCTGCGACCAGGACTGAAAGGCCTCGCGCGCCGACTGCACAGCGGCATCCACCTCATCGGGGCCCGCGACCTCCACCTCGCAGATGACCCTGTCGTTACCCGGATGCCGGGTCACGAAACGGCGGGCACTTTTCGATTCAACATATTGGCCGCCGATGTAATTGCGCTGCAGCCCGAGCGTGCTCTCAGCATCGTATGCGGAATGGTTTTTCATATTCACACCCTGTATCTCCGCCCTGTCCAACTTACCCGTGGGAGCCACCGCGTGCCGGGGTGCGGTGCCTTTTCAACCGGGATAGCTATGCTACCTTAAGGGCCCGCTCAAGACACTGACGAGGAAACTCAGAGACGTGGCGTGGACACCGGCAACTTAAAAAAGCGGAAAATTCCTGTCGTAGACATCCGCGACTGTCACGATCCGTCGGTCATCCGGCGGATTGACAAGGCCTTTCATTCGATAGGCTTCCTTATCGTCGAAGGGCACGGCATTCCGAGACAACTGTTTAAGCAGATGCGCGCCAAGACCATCGCGTACTTCAGTCAAGCCACGAGGAGCAAGTTGGGCGACAGCATCACCCGGGACAATTACCGCGGTTACATTCCGCTTGGCTTTTTCTCCGCAAACTCAGGAGAGGGCGAACCGGACCGCTACGAGGGCTATAAGCTCCATTTCGAGGTGGCAGCCGACGACCCCGTTTGCAAAGAATGCCCCCTTTACGGGCCTAATTTGTGGCCCGCAAATCCGCCCGGTTTTCGCCGTACCGTACTCGACTACTGGCAAGCATGCGACGGCGTATGCGCAACCTTGCTCGGAGTCCTTGCACGCATCATGGAAATCGATCCCGCGAATTTCCTGGAAAAGTTTGAGAAACCGCTCACCAATATGACACTGCTGCACTATCCACCAGTAGCGGAAGGGACAGATGCCTTTGGCATACATCCGCACAAGGACACAGACGCACTGACGCTGCTGCATCCTGACCCGGTCGGCGGGCTGATGCTCAGACGCCGGGACGACAAGGATTGGCTCGAAGTCAAAGCCCCGGCAAACAGCCTGGTGGTCAATATCGGCGATCTGCTGGAAATCTGGTCCGGTGGATATTTCATATCAACGCCTCACAAGGTGGTCAACCTCAGCGGCGAGCATCGCTACAGCTATCCTTATTTCGCAGTGCCCAGGCACGATGTGCTGGTGTCCCCGCTGGTGCCGGAGCAGGCGGGCTTTGACAGGCCGCCCGTGCCGGTGGGAGATGTCTCCAGGGAGGTATGGCGAACCAATTGGCCCGACGCCGTACCCAAACCAACGGGATACGAACTCGGCACGCTTGACGACTGAGATTCCGGCGCATCATGCCGTGATCAGCAGGTCCGGCTGGTCCGTCATCACCATATCCACGCCCCATTCCAGTAAGCGTCTGGCCGTAGCCGCGCTGTTCACGGTGTAGCAACGCGCGCACAGGCCAGCTGCCTTGATGCTCGATACCTGGTTTTGATTCAGGGGCTGGTAGTCCAGATGAAGACCCTGTAATCCCTGCTCAACGCAATAAGCCAGCCCATCCTCCGGTAGGGCCTCCACAATCAGAGCCATCTCCGCTTCCGGCAACAAGCGCCGGGAATGCTCGAGAAAGCTGCGACTGAAACTGGACAGCACAAAGGCTTTGATCTCGCAAAAAGACAATTGACCGGCGACGGCCTCAGCAGCTACCCGAGCATCCTCTTCCGCGCACTTCATCTCCCAGATGAGTCGCGCACCCGTGGTCTGTTGCCATCGCAACAGGTCCGACATCAGCATCGCGCGCTGATCACTGAACCCCGATCCCTTCCAGGAGCCGACATCGAGGTGCCGAGCCTCGGTGCTGTTGAGTGTACGCAGCCGCGCGGTGCCCGGCGCTGTTCGTCCCAGTTGCTGATCGTGAAACACCAGCAGTTCACCATCAGCCAGCAGCACGAGGTCGGTCTCGATCCACCGCGCACCCGCGCTGATGGCCCCATCGAACGCAATGCGACTGTTTTCGGGGAATTCGGCGCTCGCCCCGCGATGCGCGCATATTTGATCACTATTCATCCTGGCCTGCGTGCGGGCGCCAGCGATTGAGAAACGCACCCGCCCCGGCATCCGTGTCCCGCAACGCCCTGAGCAGGGCGACGAGGTTTGCGTCCCGCTCCGATTCCAGTTGCCGAACGGATTTACCACCGGATTGCTCATCGGATTGTGCAACGATTCGGTCAATCAAGGCCTGGTCGAGATCGGGAACATCCGTCAATTTGGACCACGGCCACTCGAGGCAAGGTCCGAACTGGGCGAGGAAATGCGCCATACCGGCATCCCCCCCGGCCACGCGGTAGGTTTCAAAAAGACCCATTTGCGCCCAGCGAAGGCCAAATCCATGCGTCATGATGGTGTCGATATCGGCGGTTGTGGCGACACCATCCTTGACCAGCCAGAGGGCCTCTCGCCACAGCGCCTCGAGCAAGCGATCACCCACATGGGCGGGCACCTGCGTTCCCAGTAAAACCGGTTTCATGCCGATGGAATCAATGAGGCTCTGCGCCTTGCGTACGAGTTCAACCGTCACGTCCCCGGACGCAACCAATTCCACGATGGGCAGCAGGTAGACCGGGTTGTAGGGGTGAGCAACAATGATCTGGCCCGGACGCAGAGCATCGCGCTGCAGCTCAGAGGGCATGAAACCGGACGTCGAGGAACCGAGTACGGCATCCTCCCGGCAGGATTCCTGCACCGTGCGAATCACTGCGGTCTTCACGTCGATGCGCTCGGGCGTGGACTCCTGGATCCATTCAGCCTCGGCAACCGCCTCGGCAATCGTCTTCACTGTGGTGACGGCACCTTCGTGGGGCAACCGATCGTAGAGCTCCGGGACCACGATGCGCGCACTGGCCAGTACCGCGGATAACCGTGATTCACTGTCCGGGTCAGGATCATGGAAGAGCACATCCCAGCCGTGCAGAGCAAATCGTGCCGCCCAGCCCGAGCCAAAGACGCCCCCACCAATAACCGCTGCAACCGGCATCAGGGCGGATCTCTGCGAACCAGCCCCAATTCGTCCCTGACCTCGGCCGGCGACATGATGGCGACACCCATGGCTTCGATCACGCCCACGGCCTTCTCAACCAGTTCTGCATTAGTCGCCAATCGTCCCTTGCTCAGCCACAGGTTGTCTTCGAGCCCCACTCGAACATTGGCCCCGGCCAGGACGGCCGCTGCCACGTAAGGCATCTGGTGCCGGCCGATGGAGAAGGCTGAGTACACCCACCCCTCGGGCACGTTGTTGACCATGGCCATTAGCGTGTTCAGGTCATCCGGCGCGCCCCAGGGGATACCCATGCACAATTGCACCATGACCGGCTCGGGGATAATCCCCTCCTCGACCAGGCGCTTGGCAAACCACAAATGCCCCGTATCGAAAGCCTCGATCTCGATCCTTGCACCTATCGAGGCCATGCGCGAGGCCATGTCCCGCAGCATGCCGGGTGTGTTCGTCATGACATAGTCGGCCTCGGCAAAATTCATGGTGCCGCAGTCGAGGGTGGCAATCTCGGGACGACAAGCCTTCACATGTTCAACGCGTTCGGCCGCACTCGCCATGTCGGTGCCCTTCTCGTTGACGGGCATTGGGCGATCGGAAGGCCCGAAGACGATATCGCCGCCCATGCCCGCAGTGAGATTGATTACCACGTCCACATCAGAGGCACGAATCAACTCGGTGACTTCCCGGTACAGCGCGACATCTCTCCCAGGCACGCCCGTCTCGGGATCACGGACGTGACAGTGGACCACCGCGGCACCCGCTCGCGCCGCATCGATGGCTGCCGAGGCAATCTGGCGCGGGCTGCGCGGGACGTGGGGGCTGCGATCCTGCGTACTTCCCGCACCGGTCAGGGCAGCAGTGATAAACACCCTTTCTCGCATCATTAGGGGCATGGTCCAGTCACTCCTTGGGGTCAGCTGTGCCGGGACGCAGCGCGATTGAGCGCCCTGGCGGTTGAAAGTATTTCATCCCGGTCGATATAAATGCCCTGCAAGTGTCGCAGACCCGAACCTGTGAAGGCATCACGGCCGTGCAGGATACGACGATTGTCGAAACACAGGACATCGCCCGGCTCAAGCCGGAAACGCAATTCGAATTTCGGGTCCGCAGCCATGCGGTGGAAAAGTCCCAGGGCTGCGTAGGCGGCCGGAATGTCTGCTTCGGGCATGTCGGGGAATGCCCGCACAGGATAAAAAGCGCGCAGGGTGGTGAATCCTGCCGCATCAGAGTGATCGATGACAGGCGCCGACCATCGATGATCAATGCCCGGCCCACGATTAAAGAAAATCCAGTTCCGTTCAGACAACAGGCTGAACGCCCGGGGGTCTTGATCACGCAATGCTGAAGTCAGCGCGGCACCGTCCGTCAAGGTTGATGCCCCCCCGTCGGCATCATTGACCAGGCAGTGCAGAAATTGAAAGCCTGGCGGTGTCTCTCGGGTGGGTAAGTCCGTATGGGGCCCCAGTCGCAGGCCGGTATTCGCCGTGGTGTTGGTTCTCGCGTTTCCAGCCAGGCGCACGTCCGCCCGAACGTCCCAGAGTGCTCCGAAAGTACTGTCCCGGATGGGCCCGATGCGCTCCGCCAGGCGCACCAGGAAGCCGGTTTCTGCGGGGGCAGCTTTAATTCGGCAAGTGCCTGACTCGATCAGGGCGTTGAGCAAAGCGCGCAGTGCGTCTGCATCGTCGAGAATGTTTCGCCCATCGACCTGCGGAGGGGATTGCATCCCGGCAGCGTCCCAGGGCACAGATTCGGGCAACCAACTCTCGGGCCGGTTTTGTCCGAGGGCGACATGTTTAAGCCACCCGGAATGATAAGCGACATCTCTGCCTTCGGGTTGCCAGGCCAAATCAAGGTGTCCATCGGAATCGACGCGGCAGGCCTCGATATACATGTGCTCATCGAGCATTGCCGGGTCCAGCAGGCCCTCCCGCGTGGCGGGATCGACCCCCCCCAGGCCCATAGCATTCTCCCGCAGCCAGAGCCGGTAGCATCGCAGAGACACGCCATCGGGCCAGGTCAGCTGAACAAACTCGCCGTCCAATTCCGACGCCTTGATCGGACAGGGTTCGTAACGATAGAAATCCGGGGTAAGAATCTCGCCCTTAACTTTTTCCCATCCGCTCATCACCCCTCCCTCGGAGCCGCGCACGGCGCTGTGTCTTTTCTGCTTCAGGTGGCCCGTGTGCGTGAAGCACATGTCAGCGACCATCGATCAGTTTGCCTCGAAGTATAGAAGAAAGACCAAGGCTCGTGCAGCCTCGCACACACCGCGAGGGCTCGGGCGCTAAAGCGAAGCGCGTCCAGGCGGTTGCTCAACCATCAATGAGTGCATCAAGCCTTGTCCAATGCTCGTGCCCAGCGGGCCATGTGCGCCTGAATCTCGTCCTCTCCGGATTGCCCCTCGAAGGCTTTGTCAAACTGCCAGAGCGCCACCACATCGGCTGGATCAGAGAGAATTCCCGCACCCAGCGCCGCCAGGTAGGCTGCGCCAAGTGCCGTGGTGTCCAGCACTGCGGGCCGCAACAGCCGAGCATTCAGAAGATCAGCTTGAAACTGCATCAGCAGCTCATTGGCTGTGGCACCGCCATCCACCCGCAGCTCGGAAATCTCCAGGCCACTGTCGGCCTCCATTGCGCCCACCAGGTCACGCACCTGGAAGGCAATGCCCTCCAGGGCCGCTCGGGCGATGTGTCCGCGCTTCGTGCCCCGGGTGAGGCCGTGTATGACCCCTCGCGCCTCCGGGCGCCAATGCGGGGCACCCAGTCCGGTCAACGCAGGCACCAGGGTCACACCACCGGAATCCTTCACCGTCCTTGCCAGGGTCTCCACATCCGCGCTGGAGGCGATGATGCCCAAGCCGTCCCTCAACCATTGCACTATGGCTCCAGCCACGAAGACACTGCCCTCGATGGCGTAGGTGGTCACGCCATTGAGTTGCCAGGCAATGGTGCTCAACATCCCGTGCTGACTTTGCAGGAAACGCTCTCCCGTGGACACCAGCGCGAAGGCGCCCGTGCCGTAGGTGCATTTCGCCATACCCGGTTCGATACAGGCCTGACCGAATAGCGAGGACTGCTGGTCCCCGGCGATACCGGCAACGGGAATACCGTCAGGCAGCTGGTCCATGCCGTACGTGCGACCGTAGACCTCGGCGCATGAGCGCACTTCGGGCAGGGCGCTGACGGGTATGCCACCCAGCGCCGCGCACAAATCTTCATCCCAGGTGCAGCGAGCCACATCAAACATCAAGGTCCGCGACGCATTGGTCACGTCAGTGACATGTACTCTGCCCCCCGTAAGACGCCACAACAGCCAGGTGTCCATGGTTCCGAAACGTAGATCGTCCTGTTTCGCCGCCTCCGCCACTCCCTCAACATTGTCCAGCAACCAACGTAATTTGGTGCCGGAGAAATAAGGGTCGAGCACCAGGCCGGTCTTGCGGGAAAATTCCGGCTCCAGTTGTTCGGCTCGCAGTTGCTCGCAATGCCCCGAGGTTCGCCGATCCTGCCAGACGATGGCCCGGTGCAGGGGCACGCCCAGCTTGTTCCACACAGCCGTAGTTTCACGTTGGTTGGTAATGCCGATAGCGTCGATGCGCCGGGCATCAAAGTCAGCTGAGGCCAGCGCCTCCTCAATGGCCATCTCGGCAGACGCCCAGATCTCATTGAGATCATGTTCGACCCAGCCCGGTTCTGGGAAATATTGCTTGAATTCACGATAACCCCGGCCGATGACCCGGACGGCCCGATCACTCCCAAGATCAAAGCAAACCAGCAGCACCGTGGTGCCGGTGGTTCCCTGGTCTATGGCCATCACGTGGTGAATCATTTTCTTTGACCCTTGCCTTTGCCAAAACCTCTGAGCTTGTGCCGCCTGGCGGATCCTCCAGGCGGCTACTGACCAGAGTATATATGACCCGGACAACCATGATTTCGAGACGCCAGGACCGAGACGAAGGCACGACGCGGTCCGGACCCGCTGGCGTGCACAAGCCTTTCATCCTAATATTCCCGAACCGCCGAATGACCCGTTTGCCAACTGAACGATCCGCAGCACCGTGATGTCAGACACTCGGCAGCCGCTCATGAAAAATACCAAGGAGAATTGATTGGACCTGGTACCTTATGCGATCCCCGTGTTCCTGTTGGCCATCGTTTTTGAACTGGTCCTGGACCGCGTGAAGCACACGGGCTACTACCGTAGCAATGACGCCATCAACAGCCTGAGCCTGGGCGTATTGAGCACGGCCAGCAAGCTGGTGATGATTGATATCGCGGGTCGGGTTTATCAATGGATTCGGGAAGACATTGCCCTCCTGGAATGGCCACTGACTGGCTGGGTCTCCTACGCGATCGCTTTCGTGATTTACGACTTGTGCTACTACTGGTTTCACCGCATCAGTCACGAACGAAAGTTATTCTGGGCCGCACACGTCGTTCACCATCAGAGCGAGGAATACAATCTCACCACGGCGCTGAGGCAAACCAGCACCGGGTTCCTGCTGAACTGGCTGTTCTACATTCCCTGTTTCCTGCTGGGCATGCCGCCTGAAGTCTTTGTAACTGTCGCCAGCGCAAATCTCATTTACCAGTTCTGGGTTCACACGCGGTTTATCGGGACACTGGGGCCGCTGGAAGCCGTTTTTGTGACGCCAATGAACCACCGGGTTCATCATGCACGCAATCCGCAATACATGGATCGCAATTACGGCGGCTGTTTTATTATCTGGGACCGCCTGTTCGGCACCTATTGCCCTGAAGACCCGGAACGTCCCGCGGACTATGGCATCAGCCGTGGGCTGAACAGCTGGAATCCTGTCTGGGCCAACGTGCATGTTTATGCAGACATGATCCGGGATTCGATTCGCACACCCCGCCTCGCGGATAAAATCAGAACCTGGTTCGGTCGCACTGCGTATGTGCCTCCCGGCGTGGACAAGGGACCATTGCGACACGGCAATCGCTATGATCCGCCTGTCAAATCCCCGCTGACGCTTTATGTGCTGGTGCAATTCAGCGCTGTGGTTGCGGTCGGCTTGCTGATGACCTACCTGGCAGACTCCATGGGCAACGGCCTGACCCTGGGCCTCTACGCCTGGTTGTTGTTTTCGCTCACGACCCTGGGTTGGCTGCTCGAACGAGGACCCGGCCGGATGGAGTGGCTTCGTCTTGCAACGTTCGGACTGTTCGGGTTTATTGCGCTTCCCAGCGGCATCCAGATCGCCGTCGGGGTGTTTGTCATGGCGTCCCTGCCCATCTATCTGCACCTGGGTCGCATGGAAACTGCCTTCGATTCCTGAGCATCCCGCGACCTAGCCGGCCAGCCTGGGACGGCCGCTTGCAGTCACCGTGATGCGCTTTTCCAGGAACAGGTCACCATCAACCTCGTCGTGCACCTGGTTGGACGCCTCGCTGACCACCAACTCGATTTCGTCCGCACCCGCTGCGCTTGCCCGGGCCTTCGCCTCGGCCATGGCCTGCTCCTCAGCACACCGTTGCGCACTGTGCAGATCATTGAACCGGACCGGTGCCTGGTCACTATGCACAAGAAACACGCCGTCGCGAGGTTGTGTAATCGTGACGTGAGCGCGCTGAACCACGCTCCCTATGGCTGCACCCAGCGCATTGGCCACGGCGCCATGTTCAGGCAGCGTCAACGGCAAACCCAGCCCTTGCGCCACGGGCGGGTAAAACACGGGCGCGGGCGCGCCTACGGCGACCAGGCGGTAACCCGGGTTGAAACCCACGGTGATCAGCTCACTGGAGTCCACCGATGCCCGGAATGCATCGGTCAGGAATTCTGCCAATCCCCGAGCCCGGGCCTCGGACAGCAGGTCCTGCTCATTCAGACCGGCCTCGGTCAGTGCACATTCAATGCGCCGTGTGACGACCTCAAAAATGCGCTTACAGGGGGATTCGATGTCCCCCGGCAACCACTGGCCGATGCCATAGATATGGCGCATTTGGCGCGCCCATGACTGGGCTGCGATTTCTGCAGCCTCGCTATTCCAGTGTGTGTTACGCCCCAACACATGTGCCGCATCACTGGGGGTAAATCCACTGTAAATCGCCAGGCCCATCCGTTCCAGGCGCGCCATTGCCCGGCCATGCCGACTCGATTCACGCATCAGGTCAGCGAGGGAAACCGGGCCAGAATCCAGGGACGCCCAGGCCTCTCGCTCGATGTCATTGAGCCGCACCAGGTGTTCGGGGCTGGATTCCAGCTTCAGTGCAAATCGATTGTGGCGACGGTCAGGCGCCTCGCCAAGTTGACGCTGCATCTGCTCTATGACGCCCGCATGCTGGCTGGCCAGGAGGCTCATCGGCACTACGCGACGGGGCCCAATCACAATTTCGCCACGCCCACCGAACCGCACCTCGCTGTCACCGCCAAGGCCAATGGCGACCACCTTTATGGCCTCGACCATGGGCTGCAGGTCACCAATCCTCACGCCTTGGTGGGACAGCTTAGGTCGCCCGCCGCTGACCACCGCGATGTCGGTTGTCGTGCCGCCCATATCCGCCACGATGGCGTCCTCTATACCGCTGGCTGCACATGCGCCAATGACGCTCGCGGCAGGTCCGGACAGAACAGTGCCGACAGGTTCACGCAAAGCGGTCTCCACACTGATCAGGGACCCATCCCCCTTGACCAGCATCAGCGGTGCATCAATGGCGCGTTCCTTGAGCATGGTCTCCATGGCGAAGACCAGCCGATGAATGGTAGGGATCATTCGTGCATTCAGTGCGACAGTCAGGGCCCGACGCGGCGCCCCGAGGCTATCCGCCAATTCATGACCGCAGGTCACGGGTTTGCCGGTCAATTCGAACACCAACTCGCGCAGCCGGCGCTCATGTACCGGATTTCGCGTTCCAAACATGGCCGAGATGGCGAAAGCCGAAACGCTCTCAGCATGGCGAAGGATATGCGCTTGCGCGGAGGCTTCATCGAGCGGCCTGACTTCCCTGCCCTGGCTGTCATGCCCACCTTCGAGCTGAATGACAGGGTCGCTGCCAAGTACGTGATTCAATCCGGAGCGCGCGACGTGCTCGTCTGAATAGCCCGCCAGCAGAACGAAAATCGGGGCTCCCCGCCCTTCGACGACCGAGTTCGTCGAAAGTGTCGTGGAGAGCGCGACCAGTTCCACGCATTGCAGCTGTTCCGGGGGCAGATTTTCAAGGGCATGGCCTATTCCCACCGTCAGATCGTGCCGCGTCGTGAGTTGCTTTGTGCTGGCACTCACCCGTTGCTGCTCATCGATCAGTACCGCGTCAGTGAAAGTGCCCCCGGTATCAATTCCCAACCTGTACGACATCACCGTGGACCCTCAGAATTGGCCGTCGAAGCGGCGCTCAGGCCTGCAACGATTCCCACCGTGTGAAATCTCGCGCAAAAAAGTCCATCAGGACTTTCTGGCGACCCTCGGTAAGTACCTTGCGCTCTTGTTTTCCGCGATCGCGTTTCAGGTGCGGCAAGGCGACCGGTTCCACGCCTTTCTCGGCAAACAGTCGCGCAAGGTCATCAGCGAGATTTTCCACGGCCCAGTAACAGGTCTCCTCGTTGCCCCAGTACAACTGTCCTTTGCGGAAGAGCTCAATGAACACCAGCGGCGTCTGGCGCATCGCCGCATCAGGCTGCACGGTCAGGAACGCATCACAGAATCCGTTCGGGTCGAGCTCAAGAATTTCCCGAACATGGGTGGGTGCTTCACGAAACACCCGTTCATGTTCCGCGCCCATGGAGCGCAGACCTTTCAGAAGAAAAGACCAGATCGACAGGAACCGATCGACCGGGTGGCGGATGGTCGCATACGAGGGCAAGCCAGGCTCGATCAAATTCATTGCAACCAGCTGTGCGTAAGTGGCGTGCATGAAAAACATGCGATTCTGCCTTGGCCAGGGCCACCATGATTCCCACTCGAAACGCTGCCGGGATTTCATCAGTGCCGACAGCGGCTGCGCATTGATGGGCACTCGACCCTTGTGCGAGCGCCCCCCCTCAACGAATTGCTCCTGTTCCAGACCGGGCGTGATGTCTGCTTGCAGAGACACCAGGTCGCTGTCATAAATGGCTTGGGCCACGGAGGTTGATGCCACCTTGGGGACTCGCAAAAAGACAAAATGATGGGATCTCGAGATGATCATGGAGCACTTTCGGGTCTCTGGGCATTGAACAATGCCGCCAGCATATCCACTCGCGCCACGCTGCGCCACAGCCCGAGGGGACACTTGGGCGTGGGTGAGATCGAGACTGCTCATGAAAACCGCCCGGAAGAGCGTTCCATCGCCCGGACCACGCGCGGGTGCCATGCCCCGGGCAAGAGACTATGATGGGCAATCAACGGCTTTGAGTCTTTTCAGCACGTGACGAACCCAGCTACGGATACGGTGAATCAATTTATCGAGACACATGGTGTGTCACCTGTCTTCGCCGAGAGCGCCCACCGTGCCTTTTTACCCTTGCTGCGCGAACTTCCGCTCGACAAGGCTCGCAAGGCACCGCTGGTCCTCGGAATCAATGGCGCACAAGGCACTGGAAAGAGCACCCTGGCTGCCTTCCTTGCATTTGCCGCGCGTCGGATGAAAGACCTAAACGTGGCCGTGCTCTCGCTGGATGATTTTTACCTGACCCGCGATGAGCGGCGCCAGCTCGCCCGGGATATCCATCCCCTCTTCGCAACGCGGGGCGTACCCGGTACCCACGACATCAAGTGGCTGACCCAAAGCCTGGATTCGATGCTTCATCTTAAGCAGGGCGCGTCCGTGACCCTCCCACGGTTCGACAAGCTGAAGGACGAGCGATGCCATGAAAAAGACGGGCGGGTGGTTTGTGGACCCTTCGACCTGATTGTCCTGGAGGGGTGGTGCGTCGGTTCAATGGCACAGGAGACGGCAGAATTGCTAGAACCGGTGAACGATCTCGAAAGGAACGAGGACCCGCAGGGCATATGGCGAACCCATGTAAATGAGCAGCTAAAAACCCTTTACGAACCGCTGTTCCGCGAAATCGACTTGCTGCTGTTTCTCAGGGCGCCCAGTTTTGGGGCGATACACCGATGGCGATCGGACCAGGAACAAAAACTGGCTGCAAAGTCCCCACCGGGGCCAGCCAGGCCGATGAATGCAGAGGAAATTCAGCGCTTCATGCAATTTTTTGAGCGCCTCACCCGACACAATCTCTCGTCCATGCCTGCCCGCGCTGACGTGCTTTTCGCCCTCGATGAGGCGCACAGGGTCTGCTAGCCCATACGCGGGGTCACAGATGCCATGCTCGAGTCATCCGACCGGCGAGAGAATTTGATCCTCGCGTCCACGGTGTATAATATCTGCGTTTGGAAAGCCTTCACTTGGAAGGTCTTCACTTGGGAAGTCGATTTTCGGGGGGCGGCCTCGGAGGTCCTTAATGTTTAAGTCCACGCTTTAAGGGGGAAAACCGATGCGTTTGCGCAGTTTCAATGCCCGATTTTCATACGTTCTTTGCCTTCTGCTGTTGTGCGCCACGCGCACAGTTGACGCGGCCGAGTCAAGTGTCTCGCAGATTGCTGACGAGGAGCATGTGCGCATTGAGCGCATCGCACACAACACGGCCGGTCAGGCCTACTCCGGAACGCACCCCGTCACCCTGAAATACCTGGGGCTGGATGGGGATTTGCTGTATTCCGAGATAATGACAAAAGTCGAGTTCCAGGCCGGCAAATTCGATGTCACGCTTGGACAAGGCGATTTCGCCCCCGACCTCCCCTACCAGGATTTGAACGCTCTTTTCGATGATCACCCCAAGCTGCTGCTCGAAATCTTGATTGACGGCCAACCTATGGCCCCGAAAATGGGGGTATTGCCGCGTGGTCACTCCCTGAAGTCTCATCTCGTCGCCCGCGGCTTGGGTGGTGACGATGACCAGCCGCATTGGAAACACTACGACATTGCCAACGACTCAACAGCGGTTCAAAGCGCTCAGTTGAACCCTGCCGGCCTGGAAAAGCAGGGCGCGGCAAGTGCGTCCGACAATAGCTTCCGGAAAAGGCCATATACCATTCCGATGATCGGCCCATTCTCGAGCAGAGCGGTTCGTGATCTGCCTAAGGTCGTGCAACGTCCGCCCCAAGCCGAACGGGAGATCAATCGACCCAGACATGAATCGATGGTCGATGCCCAGGGTCGCCCATTCGGTACGGGTGGGCCCCGCCAAAATGACCGATTGGCGACAGTCAGCGAAGAGTCACAACAGGCTGGTTTGGCGACACCTGCCTTGGGAACAAGCTTCGAGGGAATCGCCAATCCTCAGGGATATCTGCCCCCAGACACCGAGGGTGCAGTAGGGCCGAACCACTACGTGCAGGCTGTAAATGTCTCGTTCGCGATTTATGACAAGGTCGGAAACTTACTTTCCGGCCCGGTAGCGACCAACAGCCTCTGGAGCGGCTTTGGCGGTGTCTGCGAGTCCAACAACTCCGGCGACGCGATCTTCATGTACGACGAGCAGGCCGATCGATGGCTGCTCTCGCAATTCGCCGTACAGAGCACCTACACGGTTTGCTTCGCAGTGTCCAAAACGCCAGATCCGCTCGGAGAATATTGGCTCTACGAAGTGGATACGCCCCGATTCCCGGATTACTACAAGCTCGGGGTCTGGCCCGATGCGGACAACAACGCATATTTCATGGGCACCAACTCAGGCTACCAGGGACAATATGATGTATTTGCACTCGACAGGGCCTCCATGCTCGCAGGCACGACCGCGCGCCCGATGCAGTTATTCCAGAACTTCGTCAATCTGATGATGCCGGCAGATCTGGACGCCTGGCAGAGCGGAGCGGGCGCTCCGCCCCAAGGCAGCCCGGGGTTGTTCTATACGATGAGAGACGGGGGCGAGTCCTATCTGGGTTCTCCGCCCACTGACAGCATTGACGTCTGGGAATTCGATGTTGATTGGGACACTCCAGCCAACACCACGTTCACCCGCGTAGAGGTGATCACGCCGGCGGATGGGCTCGCGGAGTTCAACTGGACAATTTGCGGATTTTTCGAAGGCAACTGCGCTGGCGGCAACGCCATCCCACAACCGGGCACCTCACAAAAATTGGACAGTGCGTCCTGGTGGCCGATGCAGCGCCTCGTGTATCAAAACTACGGCAGCCACGAATCCCTGTTCGGCGCCTGGACCGTCGACGTTCTGGCTTCCGGAGACCGTGCCGCACCGCGCTGGTTCGAACTTCGCAAGTCAGGCGGCAATTGGGTCATTCATGACCAAGGCACGCACTCACCGGATGCCATCCACCGCTGGATGCCCTCGATCGCCGCTGATATCAGCGGCAATATCGCCATCGGTTACTCTCGGGGCGACGCAAACAACTACGCTTCAATTTACTACGCAACACGCGATGCGACCGACCCTCCCGGAACGCTGCAGGCAGAAGCCTTATTGCAGGCCGCGAGCGGAGCCCAGACATCGACATCCGGACGATGGGGAGACTATTCCTCCATGGAACTCGACCCCTCCGATGGCTGTACCTTCTGGTTCACCACCGAATACCTGGCAACGACGGGCGGCGCGCCGTGGCGCACGCGGGTGGGTTCATTCAGCCTTCCGACTTGCGGCGGGCCAAGGTTTTCACTGAACTGCACACCGAGCGCATTCACGGCCAGCGAGGGTGAAGATAAGGTCAGTAGCTGCACGGTGTCCGCGTTTAATGGATATGCCGCTACGGTTAACCTGTCATGCGCGGACCTGCCTGCGGGTATTGGCTGCGCCTTCACCAATGCCAGCGACACTCCGCCATTCAGCAGCGATCTAACGATAAGCGTGGGTTCGGCAGCCACGCTCGGCGACAACGTGTTCCAGGTCGAAGCCTCAGACACGGCGTCCACCAAGACGGTCACAATGAACGTCGCGGTACTTCCGATCGGGTCCAACGGACCGCAGGAAGCGCAGTACGATGGCGTTTTGGGTGCACCCCTGTGCGCGACTCCGGGAAGCGAATGCGACTCTGCCAGTGACTCTGCCAGTCTGCTCTTTGGGAGAGCTGACCTGGGGCCGGAGCCCAATCAACCCAACACCCTGGATGCCTGCACGGACGGCACCAGTGGGGCGTATCTGACGGACGAATCCATCGAGCGGCTTACCGTGAGGAACATTGACGGTTTCAGCAATTTCGCCGAGGGTGCGACCGTAGAGATTGAGGCACAGGTCTTCGCCTGGAGCACAGGCGCTTCAGACACGCTTGATCTCTATTACACCGCTGATGCGAATAACCCCAACTGGATTTACCTCGGCTCCCAGGTACCGCCCGCAGGCGGGACCCAGACCCTTACGCAACAGTACACGCTGCCTGCAGGCGGCTTGCAAGCAGTGCGCGCGAATTTCCGCTACCAGGGCAGCGCCAGTCCCTGCAGCGGCGGCAACTACGATGACGCAGATGATCTCGTGTTCGCCGTCGAAGTACCTGTTCAATGCACCGTTAATGCAGACTGCGATAACGGCCTCTACTGTGACGGTACAGAGATTTGCAATGCGGGGATCTGCGAGTCCGGCAGCGCACCTGTTTGCGACAACGGCCTTTACTGTGACGGCACGGAATCGTGCAACGAGGCCACCGACAGCTGTGATGCCGGTACCCCGGTGACCTGTGATAACGGTCTGTTCTGCGACGGAACGGAATCCTGCAATGAAGCCACCGACAGCTGTGATGCAGGCACCCCGGTGGTGTGCGATGACGGCTTGTTCTGCAACGGCACGGATACCTGCAACGAATCCACGGACAGCTGCGACGTCGGCGCCCCACCAAGCGTGGATGACGGCGTGTCCTGCACCGTCGACAGCTGCGACGAAGCCACAGACTCGGTCGTAAACGCGCCCAGTAACAGCCTCTGTGACAACGGCCTGTTCTGTGATGGCAGCGAAACCTGCGATGCGGTCAATGGTTGCCAGGCGGGCACGGCCCCATCTGCAAGTGATGGCGTGTCCTGCACGGTAGACAGCTGCAACGAGGCTACGGACTCGATCGTCAACACGCCGGATGACAGCCTCTGTGACAATGGCCTGTTCTGTGACGGTACGGAGACCTGCGATGCCGTCAACGACTGCCAGGCGGGCACCGCGCAGTGCACGGGTGCCAATGAGGCCTGTGACGAGGCTGCCGACCAATGCGTGTTCTCGGCCTGCAACAACAACGGCATATGCGAGGCAGGCGAGGACTGCGGCAACTGCGCCAACGATTGCATCAGCGGCACCACTGCTGGCGCAAGCTGCGGCAACGGCGTGTGTGAGGCCGGTGACGGTGAGAACGCAACGCTCTGCCCCGCGGACTGCAATGGAATAGTTAGCGGCAAACCGGCAAACCGTTTCAGCTGTGGTTTCGGCGACAGCAGCAATAACAACTCGGTCGGCTGCAGCGACCCGCGCTGCACCACTGGCGGCTATGCATGCACCGAGGAACCGGTTGAGCCGGTCAGCTATTGCTGCGGCGATGCCACCTGCAGCGGGCCGGAGGACAGCTCAAGTTGCTCACTGGACTGCGGTGAACCCCCACCGGAGCCCGTCTGTGGCAACGGCATCATCGAAACGGGTGAGATTTGTGATGGTGCGGCCCTGAGTGGTGACACCTGCCAGGATCTCGGTTATTCAGGCGGCACGCTGGCCTGCCAGAGCGACTGCCTTGCCTACGATGTCAGCGCCTGTACCGGAGGCAGCACCATCACTATCTCGGACCTCATCGCCTTCAAAGTGAAAGGGGTTCAAAACGTTGATGTGTTCTGGTCCGGGGCCAACAGCGCGTCCGTTGACATCTACCGCGATGGCTCACTACTGATCGGCATGCCCACGGCAAACGACGGCGAATACACCGATAATATCGGTCAGAAAGGTGGCGGAAGCTACACCTACGAGGTGTGCGAAGCGGGAACCTCAACATGCTCGCTTCCTGCCAGCGTCACATTCTGACTGTTCACGGATAAAGGGGCGGGACCACTCGCGTCCCGCCTCAGCTCGGTCTCTCAGGCCCTGGCCGGCCCCCATCGTCTCGTCCGCGCCAAAGACCTCGGGAAATATTACAGGGGATTCGCGCTGGCAGGGCTCCAGGCCGGCATGATTGAGGCCGACTTTATTAAGCGGGATGTGTCCGAACAGCCCGGCATGCACCTGACAGCAAATCCCACCGCCGCTGCCGGGCAGATGTCAGTCCGCGTCCTTTGACTTTCTCAATTGTTCTTCTATTGCGTTTTGAAATGCAGTGTAGGGCTGAGCGCCGCGGATGAATCGCGTGACATGTACCGCATCAGGATTGTCCGGATCGGCCAGTCCGATAACGAAACTGGGGGTGCCCGTAACGCCCAGGCTCTGTCCTTCCCGAATGTCCGCCTGCACCAGATCGTTGACCTCCTTGTTGCTTACGCATTGGCCAAATGCCTGCTCGTCGAGACCCAACTCCCCGGCGTAACGCGCAAACACCTCGTCACTCATCGCTTTCTGGTCCGTAAACAGGCGATCGTGCATTGCTCGATAGGCGTTTTGCCTGCCGGCACATATCGCCGCAATCGAGGCGGCGGTGGCACGGGGATGCAAGGTGGGTATGGGGTATTCGCGGAAAACAATCCTCAGCTGTCCCGAGTCCACGTAGTTTGATTCCAATTGTCGCATTACGGTCGTGGCGTGTCGGCGACAGTAGGGGCATTGGTAGTCACTGTAAGAAAACAGCACCACCGGAGCCTGCTCCTCGCCCATCACCGGGGAGTCACCAATCTCGAGATTCTTGGCTTGGAACCCCGGCGCCGATGGCTGGGACCCGGGCCGCTCTTCCAGCAGCCTCTTCAACTCTGCAAGATCTTTTCTTATGGCCTCTTGCCCCTGCTTGAGCTCGGCGATTTCACTCGCAAGCCCAGACTCAGGGTCTGCAGTGACAGCCATTGTCCACGAGCCACTCAGGCACAGAAGGAACAGCGCAAGGACTCGAACCGATACCGATTCGCTGACGGGGGAATTCTTCATGGTCGATCCCTAAAATTTGAACGGAGCAGGAAAAGCCCAGTCGCTGCCCAAGTCGGACCCGGGGTGACAGGCAAAACGGAGTTCAGCCTAACGAATGCTTGCCGAGCTTGCAAATTGCGCTTCTACACCGTCATGGCAACTGGGTTCGTGCCGCTGAATGACAGTCACAATCCATTCGAATTGCCTGAAACCCCATACTCATGCGCACCCCGATCGGCTATGCTCTTGCGAAAGAAGCGAGCAGACACAATGAAGATCACCAGGCGGAGCCGATTCATCCTGATTTTTCTCGTGGCCATCCTGGCCTGGCTGGGCTTTGCCGTGCTGCTTGAACCCGACCTGCCCAAAGAAGTGGTGGACGCCAAATATTCCAGCCCGGCCTCCCGTTTTCTCAGCATGGATAATGGAGCACGTGTCCATTATCGTGACGAGGGCGATCCGTCTGACCCGCCCATCATGCTGGTCCACGGCAGCAACGCTTCCCTGCACACCTGGGGCCCCTGGGTCGGAAAATTGAGAGACAACTATCGTGTCATCACCATGGATCTTCCCGGGCACGGACTGACCGGAGCCGTGCCGGACCGGGATTATTCAATGACCGCCTTCGTAAACACGGTGAGTGCAGTCGCCGATCATCTCGAAATCCCGAACTTCATACTCGGTGGTAATTCTATGGGTGGTGGGGTTACCTGGCACTTTGCCCTTGCGCACCCGGAACGGGTCGACGCACTGATCCTGGTTGACTCCAGCGTACCCGGAGATTGGAACACAGGACGACAGCCGGGCAATAAGGGAAGTGGTCCGATCGCTTTTCGCCTGTTCAGCCAACCCTGGTTCCAGCGCATCGGCAGCCGGCTCGATCCGTATCTGCTCGTGGCCCAGGGGGTCCGTTCTGCCTATTACGACACCAGTTTGGTCAATAACGAACTGATCAATCGTTATCATGAGCTTTCCCTGAGGGAAGGCAGCCGCCAGGCCACGCTGGACCGGTTTCAAGCCTTCGAGCCCAGGTCCCTGGCGTCGGCCGATCTGTCTGCCATCGAGCAACCCACCCTGATCATGTGGGGCACCGAAGACGCGCTGATTCCCGTTGATCACGCCTACCGGCTTGAACGCGAACTGAAAAACCCGGCGCTGGTCATTTACGAAGAGGTGGGCCACCTGCCCATGGAAGAAATTCCGGATCGCTCAGCGCAAGACCTCATCGTCTTCCTGGAGCGCGTGTTGGAGCCAGCGAAGGCATCGTCGGGGTCGATCCCCGACTCCGCCCACTCTGGTCAATGATGGCACTTTCTCAAACGCAGACCGTGGTGATCACATGACAGACCCAAGGCAACATATCGCATTACAACGCATGAGCTCAGCACAGATCGTAGTCGTTGTTTTAGCCATTTTTCTGAATGCACTTGACGGTTTCGACGTCATGTCCATCAGCTTTGCATCGCCTGGTATCGCCGCTGAGTGGGGCGTGACCAAGGCAACCTTGGGTCTTGTGTTGTCCATGGAGCTCATTGGCATGGCGGCAGGCTCGATTCTGCTGGGCGGATGGGCCGACCGCGTTGGGCGCAGGCCTACGCTTTTGACCTGCCTGTCCATCATGAGCGTAGGTATGTTCATGGCCACCACCGCAAGCGGTGTCATCACATTGTCCATCTGGCGGGTGATGACCGGCCTTGGGATTGGTGGAATGCTGGCAAGTTTGACCGCCATCGCGGCTGAGTTCTCCAGCACGAAGCGTCGGCACCTGTGCGTCTCACTGGTCACCATTGGCTATCCTTTTGGCGCCGTTTTAGGGGGTGCGGTCGTTGCCCAGCTACTGAAAACCCAGGACTGGCGGGCAGTGTTCTACCTGGGAGCCGCAGCAACGGCGATCAGCATCCCGCTGGTTTATTTTCTCGTTCCCGAGTCTGTCTACTGGCTCAGTCAGAAACAGCCCCGGGGTGCACTGGAACGCATCAACCGGGTCTTGAAACGACTCGGAAAGTCCGCGGTGGAGCGCTTGCCCAGCGTGTCCCAGCAGGAGCGCAGGGGCTCCACCCGTGACATTTTTTCCTCGCAGCTGGGCTGGGTCACTTTCCTCGTCACGCTCGCGTACTTTATGCACATTTCAACCTTTTACTTCCTGGTCAAGTGGTCCCCGAAACTCATCGTCGATATGGGCTTTACTGCCGCTGAGGCAGCGGGCGTTCTGATGTGGGCCAATGTAGGCGGCACCATTGGCGGTGTTCTGTTCGGCATCATGACACTGCGTTTCCAGGTCAAACCGCTGGCCACCACCATGATGGTGGTCTCGGCCGCGTGTATTGTCGCATTCGGACAGTTGCCGCCCGATCTGACGGCCCTGGCCGCGGTATGTGCCCTGGCAGGGTTCACCACCAATGCCGGGGTGGTTGGGCTGTATGCCATTTTTGCGCACGTTTTCCCGACCGAAGTACGCGCTTCTGGAACTGGCTTTGCCCTGGGAGTAGGTCGTGGCGGAGCCGTACTTGCACCCGTCGTGGCCGGATTCCTGTTCAGTTCGGGGCTGACTTTGTCCTGGGTCGCGCCGCTGATGGCGATGGGGTCCGTACTGGGCGCCGCAGCGCTGATCATGCTGCGGTTTGATTCCACGCACACGGAGGGTACCGGCGGCGCGTGAGCGCGAGCCGCCCCCGACATTTCAGGAGGTCTGCAGCGGTTCCCGTTTACCCGGGCGAAGCACCTCCGGATGATATGCGGGTCGCGCCAGCACCTCGCGAACCATTGGCGCAAAAAACTCAATCGGTCTGGAGTGAAAGTCTGGGTCGAAACTTGCCTGGTCCCAACGCTCACAAAACATTTCACAATCTTCAAAGTAGGGAACAGCTCGATGCCGTTCCCTGCAGTCCGGTTCCAGGCCGTCGATGAACTGTCCGTAATAGATCAGTTGAAACTCACCGTGCGCACGCACGCACCAACTCACCTGCTCACGCACAAAGGGCTTCAAAATAGCGGCCGCGTACTCCGCATGATTGAGCGGTGCATGGAGATCGCCAATATCGTGCAGCAAGGCCGCAACGACCCAATCCACATCGGCGCCGTCCTGCCACGCACGCGTGGCCGCCTGCAGGGAATGTTCAAGCCGGCTGACACGATAACCCGACAGCGAGTGTTCAAGACTGGCCAGCGTGGCCAGCAGGCGCTCAGCCGTGCCTTGTGCGAACTGGTGCTCAAGCCCGGTCAGAAATTCGTATTCCGCCCGAGTGCCGTCTTTCATTTGATGAAAAGCGACTGTCTTCATCGTATTGGCTCCTTGGATCTGCAGTTCTCCGTGACTTCAAAACGCGCCAGACGGACTGCATTGCAAAGATTTCAATGCACGAGTATAGGCGACAACAGGGTGACAGCAAGTGAAGCATCAGCGTAATGCGCTGGTTGTGATCGGGCTCATTTCGCCAGGGAGGATCAGGTGGGAAGCCCCTCGCCGTAAGAACCGCACGCAGCTTTGATTGTCGCTGAACACAGGGCAGGTGACGCGGGCCACACATCGTGGAATACTGCTGCGATACCTTGCTGGAGAATGTCATGCAGAGTCATGCGCGTATCGTCATTGTTGGCGGTGGAATCATGGGTGTCGGTCTGCTGTATCACCTCGCTGAGGCTGGCGAAACCGACGTCTTGCTGATCGAAAAAGGAGAATTGACATCGGGTTCAACATGGCATGCCGCGGGCCAGTGTCCCAGTCTCGTGGGCAACTATAACCTGGCCAAAATACACCATCATGGCAATACCCTTTATCCGCGATTGGAAGCGTTGACAGGACAGGCCGTCAGCTGGCACGGCTGTGGCGGGATTCGCCTGGCAAGAACCCGGGATGACCTTGACTGGTTCAATTACATGCAGGGCATTGCCGACAATGTCGGATTCAGAATGCAAATTATCGGACCCGATGAAATCCGCAGCATTGTGCCTTACCTCGAACTCGACGGAGTCGTGGCCGGAGCCTGGACGCTTGATGATGGCCATGCAGATCCGGCCGGCCTGACATTTGCCATGGCCAAAGGCGCAACCAACATGGGCACCACCATTGTGAGGCACAACCGGGTCGTCGATATCAACCCAACCCCCAGCGGAGAATGGGAGGTGGTTACGGAAAAGGGTACCGTGCTTGCCGAAATGGTCGTCAACGCTGCCGGCGTCTTCGCACGCAAAGTCGCTCAAATGGTCGGCATGGACCTGCCGATATGCAATATAGAACATCACTATCTGGTGACGGGAACCGTGCCGGAGTTCCAGGCGAGTGATTCGGAAATGCCGGTCATTCGCGACCCCTACGCGCACGTTTATATGCGCCAGGAACAGAAATCAGGACTGATTGGCGTCTATGAAAAGTCCGACCTCGTTGAAGCCTGGAGTGCGCGCGGGGGGTTACCCGACTGGACGTCCGACAGCGAGTTGTTCCCCGAAGACCTCGAACGGATCTATGCCCATCTCGAGCGCGCCATGCAACGACTGCCGTTGCTGGAGAACGCCGGCATCAAACGTGTTGTCAATGGCGCCATCCCGCACTCTGCAGATGGCCCACCCCTGCTGGGGCCCGCCGGCGGCTTACCGAACTTCTGGATGGCCTGCGGCTCTTCGTTCGGCATTGCCCAGGGTGCGGGTTGCGGAAAATACCTTGCCCAGTGGATGCTCGAGGGCGACTCGGAAATCAACATGACGGCTTTTGATCCGCGGAGATTTGGCCCCTACGCGAATGAGGCCTACATGAAGGCCAAGGGGTTCCTCGACTATCAATTGACCTACACAACACCCCTGCCCTCGGAAGAGTTCCCCGTTGCCA
>CAXQNK010000144.1:0-10878 GCA_964225175.1 Candidatus Nitrosopumilus sp.
GGGAGCTCCATCATTATCCTCGCTAAAAGCCATCCGGAATTTAATGTCCAGCCTATCGCTGGGAGTTGCGTAGATGGTGGCCGAGAGACTGGTGGTCTCTTCCTGCCCAAGTTTGCCCCCATCAGTCGTTGCCGTGTACTGGCCATCAGTTCCGTAACCGCGCGCCGTAACGCGATAAAACACGCTGTCACTCCATAATGGCCCTTCATGACTCACAGATACATCATGGCTGCCAAACTCGGCGATTTCGGCGGAGACGCGACCACGGTATTCATCGCCCGGGGTCCGCGTCACGTAGTTAATAGCGCCACCGAAGGTGCTGCGACCGAACAGCGCGGATTGAGGTCCGCGAATGACTTCAACGCGCTCTATATCTTCAAACCCGAGACCGAAAACACTGCCCGATACCCAGATTCCGTCGAGGAAGACCGTACCAATTTGCTGCGCGGGCTGAGACAGATTCGTGGACATTCCTCGAAATCGGACGGCGGAATTGTAGCGACCCGGAATTGCAACAGCCTGGTTCTGGAAGTCAACACCTGGAGCGTACCTGGTGACGTCCTCCAGGCTCACTGCACCCGACCTATCGAGCTCATTTGCGCTGAAGGACGAGATGGCCAACGGCACGTCCAGAAGACTCTCCTCTCTTTTGCGTGCGGTCACATAAATCTCTTCCATGAATTCGCTATCGGCCTCGGTGACGCCATCACCATCAGCTGTTTGCGCCGTGGAGAGGGTCGAAAAGAATGTCAAAACAATGCTAAGAACAGTAATCGCTGGGAGTTTCATGCGCACCGCCTCCGAATTAATTGATGGTTGAGGCTACAGCGTGGACGTTCATCTGCTCAATTTACTCATCAAGGTTGTCTCAATATTGGACACCACTTGTATTCCGATCTCCGCACTGATCCAATGGGTCTCTCCCGCAGCGGCCACTGCGGCCCCGGACTTTCTGGATCTGAGTTTCACTGAGCATGAGGGCGTTGCTTGATTGCAGGTGACTGGAACGCACGCGATATTAAATCGACGATGTTGCCGGCTGCTCAGGGCTTTCAATTGCCGAAAAGGGCAGTTATCAACAGCTTTTCGAAATTTCATAACTTTTTTAAAAATTTTTTCTAACTTGCTCGGACCCATTTCATGCTAAATATGGGGATGCTTGGGGATGCGTATCACTCAAATCATCTCAGTCACGCCGGGGCAAACCTCTAGGCGTTTTACGTGTCAGCCTGAGCTATTTCTCAACAAGGGAGATCGAAATGGCAATAACTCAATTAAAGGCAATTCTCTTTGCAAGTATGCTCACACCCTCACTCTTGATGGCACAGAATGGTAACGCTGGCGGCGGCAACTCTTTGCTCAACCAAGTGGAAGAGCTATTCCAGTTGGTCAGTGCTTTGCAGGCCGAGAATGAAACACTGCGCGGCTTGATCAACAACAACACCTCGGCCATCGCCGAGATCGATTTGACAGACCTGGAAAACGCCGTGGCGCACTACGACGAGCTACTGAACGGGGTTAGCCGCACGGTGGTGACGGTCAATGACTACCGTGTCGAACCAAGCACGGAGATAGAAGTCCCCACCCTGGTATTCAGCGGTATGAATGTGCAGATTGTGAATGACTTGGGCGAGACTGGAACCGCCAATGGCGCTGGAAACCTCATCGTCGGCTACAACGAAGAGCGAGGTATCTCCTCATGCCCAGACGACTTTTTTCAGTGTGACCGTCGCTGGGGGTCGCACATGGTGGTTATCGGCATTGGAAATAACTACTCGGCTTATGGCGGACTGGTGGCCGGAGGAATCAACGAAACAATTGGCGCTTACTCAACCGTCAGCGGTGGGGCGTATAACGTAGCCCGTGGCGGAAATTCCTCCGTGAGCGGTGGGTTTAATAATAGAGCCAGCGGTGGAAGTTCCTCCGTGAGCGGTGGCCTCGGTAACGAGGCCAGCGCCGAGACTTCAACCGTCAGCGGCGGCGAGGATAATATAGCTTCCGGTCCTCGCTCCTCCGTGAGCGGTGGCCTCCTTAACGAGGCCAGCGCCGTGACTTCAACTGTCAGCGGCGGCCAGGCTAACGGAGCTTCCGGCGAGCGCTCGTCTGTCAGTGGTGGAAAAGGGAATAACGCAAGTGGGTATGGCTCATCGGTAAGCGGTGGGGATAGCAACACCGCGAGCAGCAACTATGCATCCGTCACTGGCGGGTCTTCAAATAAAGCCAGCGGCGAGGTGTCCTCGGTAAGCGGGGGGGAGGCAAACAGCGCCACTGGCTTTGCCTCATCGGTAAGCGGTGGGGTTGGCAATGCTGCCAGCGGCATTTACTGCGTTGAGGGCAGCGACCCAACCACGGACTGCTAAACCCAAGCAATCACCACCCATCAAAAGCCCCGCTTCGGCGGGGTTTTTTATGCGCGAGTACAAAGTATGGGAAGGAGTATGGGAATAAAAACCCCTAAAATAATAAAGCCCCGTAAGAACAGGGCTTTACATTAGTTATATGGCGGAGAGGGTGGGATTCGAACCCACGAAGGGCGTTAACCCTTGCTGGTTTTCAAGACCAGTGCATTCAACCGCTCTGCCACCTCTCCTGATAGACTTTCAAGACCCCTGGACCACGCTCTGAATCGTCTTGCTACGAGCGTTTGGGCGGACGCGTCAGAATACCTAAAATTGCCCCAGCCTTCCAGCACATTCGGACGCCATTTGCACCGACAACAGTACCAGCATTCCATTCAAATACGCTATGATACTGCGAGGCAACAAATTGCATTCATTGCGGTCAAAGCCTCACAGAGTTCCCTAAATTTCACGGAGTGGGATAGAGCCATGAATCATCCGATGTATCAAAATGCCGTCGCGCGTCCAAGCACCGCCATCGCTAACCGCGTGTTACGCAATACCTATGCCTTGCTGGCCATGCTGTTTGTTTTTGGCGCAGGCACCGCGTGGGTCGCCCAGGCCATGCACTGGCGCATTGGGTTCTGGCCCTTTCTGATCGGCATATTCGCTTTTTCCTATGCCATTGGCGCTACCCGCAACAGCGGGTGGGGTATTGTTGTAGGGTTCGCTTTTGCAGGTTTCCTGGGCGTAATGACGGGCGCCAACGTGGACCGGGCACTGTACCAATACGGCAATGGTGGCGAGCTCGTTGCAGGTGCTTTTGGTTTGACCGCATTTTCGTTTTTCGCCCTGTCTGCATATGCCATGAACACGAAAAGGGACTTCAGCAACATGTTTGCCTTCCTGACCGTGGGTGTCATCGTGGGGATAGGGGCCATGGTGCTCAACTACTTCCTGGCCATGCCTGCGCTCTGGTTGGCACTTTCAGTCATGTTTATCCTGCTCGCCAGCGGCTGGATTATCTGGCAAACGCAGCGCATTGTTCAGGGCGGGGAAACTAACTACATCATCGCCGCCACCGGGTTGCTCGCAGATATCTTCGTGCTCTTCAATAACCTTCTGCATCTGCTGGGTTTTGGGTTCGGCGAAGACTGATCTCCGCCAGATCAGCACGAGGGGCCCGCAGCAGCGGGCCTTTTTTTTGCTTGCGGTGTAACGCTCGACAAGCCGCTGCGTAGGTAATTGCCTCGTGGTGTTCTCGTAACGTCTTGATCTCTCTCGGATATCGACTCTGGAGGGCACTCGCTGGCTCGACTTCTCAGGCAGACGTGGTATATAGTCACTGTAGGATCCATTTCGAGTAGGGGCGAAAAGGGTCGGCGGCAAGCAGGCCGCACTGTACTGATCAAGGGGGAAAATGAATGACTCAGGTACTCATCGCTGACGGGCGAGTCCTCGTCCGCGCGGGTTTACGCCGTATTTTGCAGGGTAATCCGCGAATTAAAACCATCTATGAAACTTCGAGTGGTGAAGACGCCATTGTGTCTTGTCGCCGCCGGCGGCCAGACGTCGTGGTCATGAATCTTCACTTACCGGGCCTGACCGCGTTCGAGGTCACCTGCAGAATTCGCAGAAACGGGACCAAACCGGGCATCGTGGTACTTGCAGAGCATGCAAAAGCGCCTTATCCAACGCGGCTGCTCAGTGCGGGCGCCAATGCCTATCTGACCAAGGATTGCGACAGCGAAGAACTACTCAAGGCGATCTCCGCGGCGGCGCTCGGCCAGCGCTACGTTGGCACGGAGGCTTCGAAACAACTCGCCTTGTCAATGTTCCCCGGGCGGCCGGAATCGCCTTTCGAGGAACTTTCTGCGAGGGAACTGGAAGTCATGATGAAACTGGCGGAAGGCGACCGCGTTCCAGAAATCGCACGAGTGCTTTGTCTCAGCCCGAAAACCGTAGCGACTTACAAATATCGCATTTATCAGAAAGTTGGAACCCGCAGTGAAGTGGGTCTGCTGCGCATGGCACTGCGTTACGGCTTAGTGGAAGCGGGCTAGGTAGAGTATTTGACCGGGGCGTATTTCACGCCCCGGCGAGAGTGACTAGTCAGAACCCTCTCCCGAGGGTTCCGATGCCTTGGGTTTGAGCGTATAGAGTCCCTTGTTCGGCCCGCTGGCCTCAACATTCGGGGGCAGGGCGGACTGTGCAGCATTACTTTCCTTTGCCTTGCTCTCTTTTGAGTCAGCTTTCCTCGCGGGTTTGGATTCGCTTGAACCTTTTGGGCCCCGGTGATCCGCGGACTCTGCACTTTTGGATTCAGGTTGAGTTGCCCGCGTTGAAGCGCCAACAGGTGCTTTCTCAGACTTTTGCGCCCGCTCATCCTTGCTCACTGATTCATGCTCTGCTGGCTTGGCAGGCGTCTGTGCAACAGCTCGGGGCTTTTTCCCTGGTGAGTCACTTTCAGGTGGCGGGGACGTTGTTCGGGAAGGCGCCTCGGAAGGCTTGCTATCTTTCGGCGCCTGATCCCCAGAATCACTGGCTGGCGTGGACGATTTGTCCGACTGCGATGCCCCGGCCGTGGCGTATGGCGAGCGACGCCTGCGCTTTTTTCCACCCTCGGCAGGCTTCGATTCGGTCGTCGTCTCGGCGGCACTGCGCTCGGTTGCCGCCTCGCTGCTCACTGGTTTTTTCTTGCGGCTTGATTTTTTACCGCGCCCGGGTTTGCCGCGAGAAGGTTCGGCCGGCCGGGGGTCTCCTCCTGCCGGGTCAGTTGTGTTCACAGATTTTCCATCGGCAGCTGCCTTGGACGTATCTGAAGCACCGTTTTCCGAACGGCGCGATGCGGATTTCTTCCTGGGTCGCCGCTTGCGAGTGCTTTTTTTCCTCGGCCCGCTCGTTTTCTGTGTTTGTTGACCAGAACGCCTTTGTGATTGTTGCTTCCCGGTGCCGTCGCCCGCGCTACTGGTTTCGCTTGTCTTTTTCTTAGCTGGCTTGGATTCGTTGATATCCTCTTCAGTTTCTCCACCGCCAGCGAATAACAGTTTTCCAAGCCGGGAGAAAAGCCCGGGACTTTGTTTTGCGGCTGGACTCGGCACCGGTTTTTGCGGACGCACACCTGTAACAACAGGACCGCCCACGCTTTTGCCCGCTGCCAGGATTTCATGGCTGGCCACGAGTTCTGCCTCCGGTGCCTCGACCCGTTCGTAACTCGGGTCGTCGGAAACCTCGGTTTTACGCATGCGCTTGATTTCAAATTTCGGCGTGTCGAGGTATTCGTTACTCAACAACATGATCGGCACTTTGTGCCGGGTTTCGATGTCATTGATGGAGTCACGTTTCTCATTGAGCAGGAAATTGGCAACACGCACAGGCGCCATGACCTCGATCTGCCCGGTGAAATCCTTCATGGCCTCCTCTTCAACCAACCTGAGAATGGACAGCGCAAGGGATTCGATACTGCGAATATGGCCGTGACCCGAACACCGCGGACAGGGTTCCTGGCTTGAATCCCCTAACGACGGACGCAGTCTTTGCCGAGACATTTCCATCAATCCAAAACGGGAAATCCTCCCCGTCTGAACCCGGGCCTTGTCGATCTTCAGCGCGCGGCGCAAACGCTCTTCAACAGAGCGCTGGTGTTTTCGCTCCATCATGTCGATGAAATCAATCACGATCAAACCGCCGATATCCCTGAGACGCAGCTGTCGGGCAACCTCGTCCGCCGCTTCAAGATTCGTGTTGTGCGCGGTCTCCTCGATGTCAGAGCCCTTGGTGGCGCGTGCTGAGTTGATGTCAATGGACAACAGGGCTTCGGTATGATCGAAGACCAGAGCGCCCCCCGAAGGCAGGTGAACCGTACGGGCAAATGCCGACTCGATCTGACTCTCGATCTGGTAGCGATTAAACAGGGGCACGGGATCTTCATAGAGTTTCAGCTTGCGCAGGTTATGCGGCATGACCTGCTGCATGAACTCCCGGGCGTCATCAAACACTTTCGGGTTGTCGACAAGAATCTCGCCGATGTCATTGCGCAGGTGATCCCGCAGGGCACGAATGAACAGGTTGCTTTCCTGGTAAATCAGGAAAGGCGCTTTGCGCGTATCGGACGCCTGCTCGATCGCCTGCCAAAGCTGCAACAGATAATCCAGGTCCCACTGCAGCTCCTCGGCATCCCGACCAACCCCTGCAGTACGAACGATGATGCCAACGTTGTCCGGTGAGCGAACCTTCTTGAGTTGTTCTCGGAGTTCCTCGCGGTCATCACCGACAATTCTCCTCGAAACCCCGCCCGCAGCCTGGTTGGTTGGCATCAGGACCAGGTATCGACCCGCCAGTGAAATGTTCGTTGTGAGCGCAGCGCCCTTGTTTCCGCGTTCCTCTTTTTCGACCTGAACGATGATTTCCTGGCCTTCAGAAACTGCTTCCCGGATCGAAATCTTTCCTGATTTCTTGGCCGCAGAGGGCTTGTAGGCCGACCGGCAAATTTCCTTCAGCGGCAGGAAGCCATGGCGCACCGACCCGAAATCAACAAAACATGCCTCAAGAGAGGGCTCCACACGGGTGATGCGTCCCTTGTAAACATTAGCTTTCTTTTGTTCCTGAGAGAGAACTTCGATGTCCAGATCGAGCAATTGTTGCCCGTCTGCGATCGCGACACGCAACTCTTCTCGCTGAGTTGCGTTGATCAGCATTCTTTTCATTTTAAATACCTCGGGCAACCCCGACGGCAGACGCCCACCCGGGCCTGAGCCCGATGATGACCGTGTCCTTGACCCGGCGTATCACTCGAGTTCTCTCGCCGGGGATGCCTATTTTCCAGTGGGTACCGCCGGATCTTCTGGCGGCACAGCCAAGCCGCCCAAACGGGGCCGCCCTTCATTCAGTTCGTCGCTTGATGTCTGCCCCCTGGGCTCCCACGAAAACCGGGAGACTGAATCCGGCACGCGCGAATTATTCAGGTAGACACCACGGCATTTGCGTTCAGCCGTAAGGGAAATCAATTCCGGGCTCGTGCAGGCGACTTTTTGATTTCAACCAACCCCTATCGGGTGGGTATTTGGCGGCCTTCCCGGAGCGCCCGTTCAAACCAAAGGCGCGATGAATTTCTCAGGGGCATAATATAGCAGTCAAATCACGGGCTATCAATGAGTTGCAACATGCCGCAAAGGAATCAAACCCGTCAATCAGTTCGCATCGTCGAGGTCACAGACGGCGACTCGGGTCAGCGCTTGGATAATTTTCTGCACGCTTTTGTGCGTGATGCACCTCGCTCCCTGGTCTACAAGATCATTCGCACAGGTCAGGTTCGGATCAACGGCAAGCGCTGCAGGCCCACTCACCGCTTGAAAACAGGTGATCGGGTCAGGGTGCCGCCGATACACGCTGCAATTTACGGACCACGCAGTGTGCCGGATTGGGCGCGGGAGCAGGTGCTAGACGGCTTGCTTTTTGAGAACGATAGCATCGTGGTCATCAACAAGCCTGCAGGCATGGCGGTGCATGGCGGCAGTGGCATTGCATGGGGTCTGATCGACGTCATACGCGATCTGAAGCCAGCTGCAGACATCGAGCTTGCTCATCGGCTGGATCGTGAAACCAGCGGCTGCCTGCTTCTGGGCAAAGGTAAAGCAGCTGCGCGTGCACTTCAGAACCAATTCAGGAATCGGGTGGCAATCAAGTCATACCTGGCCATGCTTGATGGATGTCTGGCGGATAGCCCGGTTCGCGTGGATGCGCCCTTGCTTCGCTCAGAGCGGGGAGGCGAGCGTATCAGCGTGGTTGATCGCCAAGGAAAGCCGGCGGTGAGCGTGTTCAAGATACTCGAACATTTCAGGGTCGGCAGCTTCGTGGAAGTGAGCATCGAAACCGGACGCACTCACCAGATACGAGCGCACGCCGCGCACCTTGGACACGCCGTTGCCGGCGATACCCGTTACGGCACATCAGGGCAGGCCGCGGCCTGGCGCGATCGGGGCCTGCGCAGGCTGTTCCTTCACGCCCATGCGCTGACCGTGCTCGACCCGCAGGGTGAACCGCTGTCGTTTTCCTGCCCCTTACCCGGCGAACTGCACAGTGTCCTGGATCAACTGCAGGCCGAGTGGGGATCTACCGACAGGTCAGCCGGCTGAAGTTGGTGGTTGACGGCTTCGGCCTGTGGTCTAATTCAGCAATGTTCAAACCTCTGTCCGCATTCATCGGTCTCAAATACCTCCGCGCCAAGCGGCAGAACCACTTCATATCGTTCATCTCTCTCATCTCGATGCTGGGGATTGCGGTGGGCATTACCACCCTGATTACCGTGATCTCGGTGATGAATGGTTTCGAGAAGGAACTCAAATCCCGCATCCTCGGAGCAATTTCCCACGCCACCGTCGAATCCATGGGCGCATCGATGCGGAACTGGCCGGAAGTCATCGCACAGCTCGAGACAGACAGCAGGGTGATCGCCGCGGCTCCGTTTATTGAAGAGGGGGTTTGGCTGCATGCCCAGGAGGCCTCTGGAGCCCTCCTGCGCGGTGTGGACCCGGAAACTGAGGCACGGGTCTCCGAGCTCTCTGGGCACATGCTGGCTGGCGATCTGGAAGACCTTGAATCCGGTAGTTACGGGATCGTCATGGGCATTGGTCTGGCGTCTCGGCTGCGTGCCGGTTTGGGCGAGAAGGTCACGGTGATTGCTCCACGGCTCAAAGCCAGTCCGGTCGGCGCCAATCCTCTCATGAGGCGATTCACCGTCGTGGGTATTTTTGAGCTGGGGGAATACGAGACCGACAGCGGCCTTGCGCTTGTGCACATGGGGGATGCAGCACGACTGTTGCGCATGCCTGTGGGCAGCGTCGCAGGCGTTCGCTTGAAACTGCAAGACATGGACGAGGCCTGGCTCGTCGCCCGCGAGCTCTCGGATCTTCTGGAAGGGCGATTCAGGGTTCGGGACTGGACGCAGGAGCGCGGAAATCTTTTTCAGGCCGTTAAAACTGAAAAGACGGTGATGTGGGTCATTTTGTCACTCATTATTGCCGTGGCTGCCTTCAACATCATATCCATGCTGGTCATGGTAGTGACAGACAAACAGTCAGACATTGCGATAATGAAAACCATGGGAGCGCGAACCGGCGTCATCATGAGAGTGTTCATTGTGCAGGGTTCGCTGATCGGTATCATAGGTACGCTGTTGGGTGTGGTGGGCGGTATCCTTCTCGCCAACAACATCACCTCAGTAATGCCTTTGCTCGAACGTCTTTTTGGTTTCAGCCTGTTTCCAGCTGACATCTATTACATCACCGAACTGCCCTCAGAGTTGCGATCAATGGACGTGATCCGCTTTGCGGGCATGTCACTGGTCATGTCGCTGTTTTCAACACTGTATCCGGCCTGGCGGGCATCGCGGACGCATCCGGCGGAGGCGTTGCGCTATGAATGATTCTTCCGCCCCGTTCCTGGAGGTCAGTGAAATTCACCGAGGGTTTCGGCAAGGGCCCAAGAGGGTTGAAGTCTTACGAGGCGTCGACCTGGTTCTCGAGCGAGGTCGCTCGGTGGCCATCGTCGGCCAATCAGGCGCTGGAAAGAGCACATTGCTCCATATACTCGGCGGCCTCGACCGACCAGAGCAAGGGACCGTCAAAATTGAGGGCGAATCAATCTGGACCTTGGGGGAAAACGCTCGCGGCGACCTTAGGAACCGGATGCTGGGCTTTGTCTACCAGTTTCACCACCTGCTGCCGGAATTTACAGCACTGGAAAACGTCGCCATGCCTCTTTTGATTCGCGGTCACAAGGTCCAGACCGCAATTCAGCGCAGCACGGAAATCCTCGTTCGGGTGGGTCTGGATCAGCGTCTCGACCACAAACCGGGCGAGCTCTCGGGTGGGGAGCGCCAGCGCGCGGCTTTGGCTCGCGCGCTGGTCGGAGAGCCCGGTGCGCTCCTGGCAGATGAACCTACAGGAAACCTTGATCACAAAACTGCTGAACAGGTATTCGAAATGCTGCTTGAACTCAACCGGGAACTGCATACCAGCCTGGTGATTGTCACTCACGACAGATCGCTGGCCAGGCGAATGGATGCCTGTTTTGAACTTCGCATGGGCACCCTCTCGCCGCTGGAATAGCGTGTTCTTGCGGGTACTCCGCACCTTAGGGTCGTTCACGCCGCGACTGAGCGGTACGCCCATGTGGATTATTTTATCCTTCAGCGCAATCGCGCCGTTGGGGCTCAGGGAGATTCCCGGCACCCCGAGTTTGCTCGCAACGACTGCCTTAGTCCTTCTGGCACTGGCATTTCTTCGCACCCGAACGGTTTTTCTGTGTTTGCCCGCCATTGCAACACTTTGGCAACTTCACGATGCCGTATCCGATCGTTTGGACCCCATCTTCATCGGTGAGCAAATTTCACTCCTCGGCACAATTGAGAGCCTGCCTTCGAGGCAATTTCAAACCACTGTATTCCTGTTCAGGCCGAGCAGCGAGGCGCCACCGGGAATTCCCAGCCGGCTTCGCATTCGCTGGTTCAATGCACCAAACGACCTTCGAGCAGGGCAGG
>CAXQNK010000145.1:0-56336 GCA_964225175.1 Candidatus Nitrosopumilus sp.
CGCTTTTGCAGCGCCGTAGGCCGCTGTTCCGGGTGAGGGGCGAGTGGCCGACACGCTGGCGATGTTAATGATCGAGCCCGTGCCGGTGGTACATTCAATGGCCTGATGCGCCTGTTGTGACACTACCGCCGGTGCCACTAGATTCAGGTCGATGACCGAGCGGATAAGCCGGGGCGAAGCCGAAGCTGCATCGACCTGCGGACCGCCACCAGCGTTATTGATCAGCACATCGAGGCGGCCGGTTTTCTCCAGCGCGAAATCGATCAGGGCCTGGCTTGCTTCGGGGTCTCTGACATCGCATTCGCAAAAGTGAGCACGCCTCGAATCCATCTCAACAGGATGGTTGGGCGCGCGCCGCGCCGCCACGATCACTTCGGCACCGGCGGCGAGAAAGCATTCGCTGATGCCGCGCCCCAGGCCTTGTGTCCCGCCGGTCACGATGACCGTATGTTGATTGAATTCAGTTTTCATTTTCAATATTCGTAAATATACATCGAGAAATACACGATATTTTATTATTTATTAGATATAATTATACTAATTCGTAAAATATTCTTGATTTTGTGGTTGCCGCATGGGTTGAACCTTCGCCCTAGTGTAGCCGAAGGCACCTGACTTTATGAGCACTGTTGATGCTACCGAACTTCGCCAGGCACTTGGGCAATTTGCTACTGGCGTCACTGTGATCACCAGCGTTGATGATGCCGGTGAGCCGGTGGGCGTCACCGCATCCAGTTTCAACTCTGTGTCGCTGGATCCGCCGCTGGTGCTCTGGTCCCTCGCAAAAAACGCATTTTCGATGCGCGCTTTCCAGGAATCCGGTTACTTTTGCGTGCACGTGCTGTCCGCCGACCAGCGGGAATTGTCTCACCGGTTTGCAACACGGGGCGAAGACAAATTCAGCACGATTGAATGGGCAAGAGGCGTCGGTGAGGTTCCCCTTTTGCCCGGCTGCGCCGCGCGGTTCCAGTGCAAGACCAGTTACCAGTACGAAGGGGGAGACCACATCATTTTTGTAGGCGAGGTGCTCGAATACGAACGCTCGTCGGAGACACCGCTGGTCTTTCATGGTGGTCGTTACGCTTTGCCCCGGTCGGCAGATGCCGAGACAGTCGCTGGTGACGGCGTCGATCCTGAAGGTGGCACATTCAGTAGCGACTTTTTCCTTTATCTGCTCTCCCGTGCGCACTACCAGGCAACCTGGTCTTTACGACAGTCGCTTCGCGCCAACCAGCTCACCCAGGAGGAGTATCTGGCCCTGACCCTTATCGGCATGGGCGGCCCCCTGTCTTTCCAGGAGCTTCATGATCGGCTTGAGCACACGGGGCATGCGCCGAGCCATGGTGATCTGGACCGGATGATGGCGCGTTCACTGATCACCGAGACTGAGGATGCAACGCGTTTTTCATTGACGGTCAAAGGGCGTGCGCAGCACGTTGAATTGCTTGCCCGGTCCAAGGCGACCGAAGAACAGCTGTTGAGTGGGTTCTCACGTGCCGAAATCGAAGATGTTCGACAGTTCCTGGCCCGGTTCATCAACCAGTCTGACCCTGGCGTGCCTGAGCTTTGGCCGGTGGCACCGGTTCAGCCGGACGATTAGGCGATACCCCGGTCACAATCTATATAATCGGGTGGGGATGTGTGAGGAGTGGTCCATGGATGAAAAAGGCGACAAGCATGAAAGTGGCAAGACCGCGAGTCGCCGTGGCCGGATCCCCAGTATCAATAAGGCCTTGATTGAAGCGGCCGTGCGGAAGGTCGGTGACCAGGAAGAGGTCACAATGCACGGTGTGGCAAAGTCCCTGGGCGTGAATGTCACTACGCTGTACCGCCATACCGGGGGTCTCGAGTATCTGAAGATCATTCATGCCCGTCAGAAATCGACCCAGGTTGGTGAAGTTCCCGCCGCTGCAGGGCTGACATGGAAGCAATGGCTGGGCCAGCTGGCGGATTTCTACAGGACAGCTTTTCTGAGCAACCCGGACTTGCTCAAATACGCGCAGGCCGCGCTGGATCCCGACCTCCAACGCCTTGAACGGGCGACCCAGGTACTGATCGATTACGGGTTCTCGGCCCTTGAGGCCGTCAGGACGCATGCTTTCCTCATCAACAACGTCGTGGGCTACGTGTCACAGGAGTTGCAAACGCAATTGGAGAGCGATGAGGGTCAGACGCCCACCTATGCGCGCCTGGCTGAAATCCTCAAGAGCCGTTCTCATCGTTTGCCGGCGCTCAGCGAGTTGCGCCTCGGTGACGAGGAGCTCGATAACGACGCCAATTTCAGGTACTTCATCGATTGCGCCATTCAGGGTGTTGCGGCCCGGCAAGAGCGTAAAGAGATGTCGGACACATCATGACGCGTTCAAGGCAGCTTGGAGCGCATTGAGACCAACACGGAGACAGCGAATCATGGCGAAAGCAGAAGACTTTGGACTGGGCGAGTTTGTTTTTCCACGCGGCTGGTTCATGATCGCGGAAGCCGGCGAACTCGAGGGCGGACCCCTGGCAGTCCGTTTTTTCGGCAAGGACATGGCCCTGTATCGCGGTGCGAGTGGTAAGGCCATATTGCTCGACGCCTATTGCGTGCATATGGGCACGCACATCGCCAAGGGAAAGAGCGCCTCGATTGTGGCGAATAATGAACAGGTGGAGGGTGATTCGATCCGCTGCCCTTACCACGGCTGGCGCTACAATTCCGAGGGCCAGGTGGACGATATTCCCTACCACGACGGGCCCTGTCCGCGCTCGGTTGGATTGACGTCTTATCGCGTGGCTGAGGCCTTGGGCGCCATATTCATGTGGCATGACCCGGAGGGGGGTGACCCGGACTTTGAGCTGCCCCAGGTCGCGGCATGGGACGACCCCCAATGGGTGAATGGCAGCTATGATCATCTCGGCGAGCTGGAGATGCACCCGCAGGAAGTGATCGACAACATGGCGGATGCACATCATCTCGGACCCACTCACGGCGCACCCTGTGAATACTTTGAAAACGAGTATGCAGGTGTTCGGTATTACCAGAGACAGGGCGGATATCACCGCATGTACGATGCCTATCTGATCACCTCGACCTGGTACACCGGCCCAGGCCTGCTCGTATCCAAGCAACGCTTTGGTGAAATGAATGGTTACGAGTTCATCTTCCATACGCCGGTTGATGATGGTGTGATCAAGATCTGGCACAACAACTTGTCAAAGTCACCCCACCCGCAGCCGACTGAAGAAGATGTCACCAACGGGAAAATGGCTCAAGAGGGCGCTTTGGCCGCCTTCGCGCAGGATTTTGAAATTTGGCGCAACAAGCGGCCGGCCATTCGCATCATGGCGCTTGTGGAGGAGGGCAACTTTAAAAAGGGCAGAACCTGGTACCAGCAATTCTACAATCCTCGCAATGAGGCACACCGATTCCAGGACGAAGTGGCCGGCAAACATCACCTGACCGGCCTGGCGCCTCCCGGTGAGTTGGCGGAGTCACTCGAGGAAGACTGAGCTCAGGGCTCGCTGGCTAATTTGAACTTCTGAACCTTACCCGAGGCATTGCGGGGCAGCTCGGAGACGATGCTGATCTGGCGAGGTACCTTGTAGTTGGCCATGTTGGCACGCGCCCAGTCGATCAGGTCGTTCACCTCGGGGAGCGCGTCGGGGGCCAGGACGACGAAGGCATGGCCGACTTCGCCAAGGCGCTCATCGGGGCGGTGGGTGATTGCCACGTCACGAATAGAGGGGTGCTGCAACAGGATGTTCTCTATTTCTGCCGGATAGCAGTTGAAGCCACCGCAGATGTACATGTCACTGGCCCGGTCGGTCACCTTGATGTAGCCCCGAGCATCCCTCCAGCCAATGTCACCCGTGTCCAGCCAGCCCTCGGCATCGATGGCCCGCGCGGTGGATTCCGGGTCGTTGAAGTACCCCTGCATCACGTGATGACCCCGTACCAGGATTCGACCCGGTTGTCCGGCCGGGACGGCCTGGCGTTGGTCGTCCACCACGCGCACATCCACACCGGGGAGTGCGCGCCCGGCGGTATTGGCGATGGTGTCGAAATCGTCCCCTTTACGGCAGATACTCACCACGCCACATTCGGTCAGCCCATAACCGGTGAACACGTCATCGAAGCCCAGGACATTTTTCATGTCGCGAACGAGTTGTTCGGGAACGGAGGCTGCCCCCGTGACCGCGCAGCGCAAGCTCGAGAGATCCGTTTCACGGAGCTGTTCATGCTGCAGCAGTGACTGGAACAGGGTCGGCGGCCCGGGCAACATGCTGATGCCTTGCGAGGCGATCAGTTCCAGTACCGAGCCCGCTTCGAATACCGCGTGGGGGAGCGCAGTGGCGCCCCGGAGCAGGCAGGCCAGCCAGCCCGCCTTGTAGCCGAAGGTATGAAAAAAAGGATTGACGATCAGGTAGCGGTCATTGGCGTTCAGCCCGACCGCCCGGCTCCAGCCGTCGAATATCTCGACCACCTGTCCGTGATTGCTCATCACCCCCTTAGGCTGCCCGGTGGTGCCCGAGGTATACATGATGTCGCTGAGGCAGTCGCCGGTCAGGATTTCCAGTCGGCGTTCGAGCTGGACCGGCTCGACTTCTCGTCCGGATTCCAGCAAATCGGCAAGGCGCTTGTGAGGGCCTGGTTCGCCGCGCATCAGGATGATCTGCTGAAGCTCCGGCAGCGACTCGTCCTTGATCAAGGTGGGGTAGTCGCAGCCCAGGAAACCGCTGACTGTGAACAGCAGTCGACAGTTCGCGCGCCTGAGAATGTCGCTGGCCTCGATACCTTTGTAGCGGGTGTTCAGCGGAACGAGCACGCCGCCCGCCATGTGCCCGCCTAGGGCAACCCAGATCCACTCATGGATGTTCGGGGCCCATATCGCGAAGCGCTCACCCGGCTGGAGGCCGGCAGCGATCAATGCGCGAGCTGCGTTCTTCGCCCGGTTTTCCAGTTCGCTAAACGGTATGGCAAGATCCTGTTCCTGGACCGCGACGCGCTCGGGCCAGCGCCGTGCTGCGCTTGCCAGCACTTCGGGGAGGGTACGGCCGAGGTCGGTCATGAAGGGGATTACCGCACGCGGATTTTCGGGTCGGGCGTGTCTCCACGCATGGTTCTCAGGAATTCATCCAGCGGTGCGGGTTCGGCAACCTGCGGCGTGCCTGCCGGCGGCGGGTTGTCCCAGAAATCACGCCATGACGGGAACAGCTCGTGATACGCGCCATCGTAAGCCTCGCGCCCGGGCCAGCGCATTTTTTTCTCTCCCGTCGGGGGTTGATTCAGGTCTGTTGCATACCAGTAGCAGGGCAGTCTTCGCCTGAAATACCATCGTCCTTCGATTCGTTCGTACTGATCCCAGTACAGCATCTGCATGATGACCCACTGGTCGCCGGTTTCATGTTCATTTTTGGAATACACCACGCCCAGGGCATGATCCTCATCGATAAACTCGATGACATGGTTACCTACATGGTGGGATGTGCCCGTGAACTGCAGGCGCAAGGTGTCATCCAGCCAGCGCTTCAGGTGCGCTCGCCCCCGCAGTTCCCGCGTGACCTGGATATCCTCCGCGAACAGGTTCACATGTGCATCGAGATCACGCATGTCCAGCGACAAGGCGTACCTTGAGACCAGTTGCCTGATTTCCTCGGTGGATTCCAGTCGTTGCAGTCGTTGGTGGAGATCGGGTTCCATGGTTTCGGAAAATTCCGGGTGATGGCGGCTGAGAGTTATCTTATATATAATCGTAATAATAATCACCAAAAGATACGATTCATGCAAAATATCTGCTCGCTTATGTACGGATTGCGTATTTAGAGCATGATGTATTTAATGCATGGGTAGAGAATTAAAAGCATGCCTTTTTATCCTTCGGTGACAGCAAGAGAGAAACGTCGGGCTCATCTTCGGCGTCCGGCCAGTGACTTCCGGAGTCGGCCGGAGCGACTTTCCCATGAGATCTATGAGGTCGCCCCTGGCGCTCACCTCTTGCAGACATTCAGTTGACCAGGGCGAGGACCGTGACGAACAACAAGCAGTCAGCAAAAACGGATGAGCCGATTCAGCTCGACGAGATCGATTATCGAATCATCGAGTTGCTGCAGATCGACGGGCGCATGTCGATCCAGGACATCGCCAAGTCTACGTCCTCGACCTCCTCGACCGTTCGCAAGCGAATCCAGCGCATGAACGATGCGAATATCATGCGGGTCGTTGCAGTCACAGATTTCAGTGCTGCGGGCTATGAATTGATGCTGGCGATTGGCATCGAGGTGGAAAACCGGCGCCCTGAAGAGGTGGGCCTGGAATTGGCCGAATTGCCGGAGGTGTTCAGCGTCAACATGACAACAGGCGTTCATGATCTGGACATCCTGGTCGCGGCACGTGATTTCTCAGAGTTGTCCCATTTCCTCCACGAGGAATTGCCCAACATTTCCGGGATTGCCAAGCTGGCGCCGGGCATCACTGTTGACGTCCTGCGCTATGAATCCGGATGGGTGGCCAAATTATGAGCAAGCGACAACTCGACGAAGTCGATGTACGCATCCTCGAGCACCTGTCGAGAGATGCGCGCATGAGCAATCGCGTGATCGCGGATTCACTGAACCTCGCGGAGGGGACTGTCCGGGGCCGTATCAAGCGCTTGCAGGCGGACAAGGTCATCAAGATCATGGCCATCGCGGACGTGCACGTGCTGACGGGATTGCAGAATCCCATGATGGCCTACCTCGGGATTCACGCGGAACTCAAGGAACTTCGCAAGACTGCTGAGGCGATCGCGGCGCTGCCTTTTGTCCGCTTCGCGGCCACCATGCTGGGTCGTTACGAAATCCTGGCCATTTCTTACGTTGGCTCAAACGAGGAACTGATCCGGCATGTCAATGAAGACATCATGACGATCAAGGGCGTGCGTCATGTTGACACCAAGCTGGCCATCAAAAACCTCAAGTATGACTATCGCTGGGGAAGAATCGTCAAATAAGTTAATTAATTCAATTTAATTTACGCAAAAGCCTAATTTTGACCCAAAGAAATTTGATATGCGTAAATTAAAGGCATATTATTTGATGATGGAGCCGATTTGGCGATAGATTCTGATCATGGAGTAAACTTATGCACGCCGTTGACTGGAGAACTGCAGCCCAGCCCAGTATCACCTTGGAGCCCTACCTCGACGCCATTGCGGAGCGCGGTCCGGAAGGCAGACAGCAACGAAGGATTCCCGATGCTTCGATTGCCGATCTCAAGGCGTCCGTCTTCATCAGGTCATTGGTGCCCCAGCGGTGGGGCGGCCTGGAGGTGACACCGCAGGAGTTCTTCACGGCCCAGATCGAAATCGCTGAGCGCGACATGAGCACCGCCTGGGTGGCGGGCATCATTGCCGTACACGCCTTCCAGTTGGCCCTGATGGATGAGCAGGCCCAGAGAGACGTCTACGGGAAAGACCCGGATGCCTGCATTTCCAGTTCCTATAATCCGGTGGGCGGTAAAACGGAGCGCGCCGAGGGCGGCATCATGCTCAGTGGCCGATGGGCCTGGAGTTCCGGCTGCGACCATTGCGACTGGGTTCTGCTCGGCGCCATTGTTCAGGATGAGGGCTATCGGACATTCCTGGTGCCTCGCAGCGATTACCGGATTGAAGACACCTGGTTCAGCATGGGGCTGCAGGCCACGGGTTCTAACGACATCATCATCGAGCAGCCGGTATTCGTACCGGACTACCGCAGCCACAAACAGATGGATGGGTTTAATTGCCTCAATGAGCAATCAAATCCCATGTACAACATCCCCTGGGCACAAACCTTCGTTCGCGTGGTGTCCAGCCCCGCCATCGGAGCGGCGCGGCATGCGCTCAAGTTATTCATCGACAACGCGAACACCAGCAGCACAGACATGACCCGGTTGGTGGGTGATCCGGATGTACAGCGGCGCGTCGTCGAAGCCGAGCACCTGATCGACCAGGCCGAGACCATGATGCTGCGCAACTTTGATGCAATGATGCGGCGAGTCAATGCGGGTGAAGAAGTGCCCATGATCGATCGTGTGCGCTATCGCTACCAGGCCTCCGTCGTGATCAATGACATGATGAAAGCGGTCGACCTCCTGTTTGATGTGGCCGGTGGTCGCAGCGTGTACGAGGGCTCAGCCATTCAGGAGATCTGGCATGACATCCACATAGCCCGCGCGCATGTCGCCAACAGTCCGGTGGCCTTCGCTCGCAACTGGGGCAACATGATGCTGGGTGGCGAGAACCAGGACGTCTTCGTCTGAGGGCGACAGGACGGACCTATCGTCATGCAGGCCATACGCCCCCCGGAAGGACAATACATCCGTGTCGGTGATTTCGACATCCATGTCCTGACCCTGGGCTCGGGTCCCGCGGTGGTCTTCCTGCACGGTAGCGGTCCGGGCGCAAGCGCATATAGCAACTTCAAGCAGAATATCGACGCCGTGGTCGACGCGGGCTGCCAGGCCATCCTGGTCGACATGATCGGTTTCGGCTATTCAAGCAAACCAACAGACCGCGATTACACGACCGAGCTTTTTGCAGCAACGACCAAGGCGGCGCTGGATGGGTTGGGCGTTCAACGGTGCACCCTGGTGGGTAACTCGTTGGGCGGCGCAATCTGCATTCGTTTGGCGCTTGATCACCCGGACTGGGTGGAGCGGCTGGTCCTCATGGCTCCGGGGGGCATCGAGGAGCGAGAGACCTACTTTGCCATGCCCGGCATCGCGAAGATGGTCAGCGCCTTCGTGGATGGCGCACTGGATCGCGAGGGCCTGACGAAGGTATTGCATACCCTCGTGCATGACAAGTCCCTGATCACGCCCGAATTGGTGGAGGAGCGATTCTGCATTCTGGAGACTCAACCTCCCGAGGTGCTGTCCCGGATGGTGATTCCATCCATGGCGGATGAACTCGGCGCGCTCGGCTGCCCGGTTTTCGGTTTCTGGGGAGAGCAGGACGAGATGACGCCGGTCAGTGGAGCGCACAAGTTTCTTAGGCAGTGCGCGCAATGCCAGTTCCTCGTGCTGGCCTCATGTGGCCACTGGGTCATGCTCGAACACACCCGGTTGTTCAATTCCATGCTTGGGCAAATTCTCAGCCGCCATGGCCACTGAGCCGAATAAGCGGCGACCACCCAAGCCCGCACTGTCGTCCGCGGATCGGCATCGCCTGGCTGGTGTGTTGTATCACTGTTTGCGCAACCGTACCGTGATCCCCCCGCTGACCGAGCAAGTGAGTCACATCACGGTATCGGACGCATACCGGATTTCACGACACATTCTGGATCGTCGTGTCGCGGGCGGAGAGCGCGTGATTGGCAAGAAGATCGGGGTGACCAGCGACGCGGTACAGTCCATGCTGGGGGTCTATGAGCCCGATTTCGGCTTTCTCACCGATGCCATGCAGTTGCCAGAGGGTGACGTGTCCCTAGCCGGCCTGATCCAGCCACGGGCGGAGGCAGAGATCGCATTCGTGCTGGGCGAGGTATTGCAGGGGCCGGGCGTCAGCGCCGATGACGTGCTCGCGGCTACGCGTGAAGTGCGCGCCTGTTTCGAAATCGTGGATTCCCGGATCGCAGATTGGCGCATTCGCATACAGGACACCGTGGCTGACAATGCGTCCTGCGGCGTGTTCATGGTCAGCTCCAGTGGGGTGGACCCGCGCGGGCTCGACCTCCCCGGTTGCAAGGTGACGGTGACAAAAAATGGCGAGTTTCTCAGCGAGGGGTTGGGCTCGGCAGTCCAGGGGTCTCCGCAGCAGGCCGTGGCCTGGCTGGCTAACACGCTGGGTGCGCTCGGTGTGCCGCTGCAGCCGGATGAGATCATCCTGTCCGGTTCGTTGGTGCCCCTGGAGCCGGTCAGTGCGGGTGATGAGATGGAAATGCGGATTCCCGGTATCGGCAGCTTGTCGGTCCGGTTTACTGCCTGAGAGGTGCGCGTAATGTCTAGAACGAAGGTCATGATCATTGGATCAGGCAACATCGGGACCGATCTAATGATCAAGTTGAGGGAGACATCTGCCCGGCTTGAACTCGTGGGCATGGTGGGTATCGACCCGGACTCTGAGGGCCTGGCCATGGCCAGGGACGCCGGCATTGCAGTGACCCACGAGGGCATCGGCGGCGCCCGATCGCTGCCTGAATGGGCTGCGACGCAGATCGTCTTCGACGCCACCTCCGCCGCGGCGCACGAGACCCACGATGGCGTGTGCCGGGCAGCGGGGAAACGAATGATCGATCTCACGCCAGCGGCCATCGGACCCTACTGCGTTCCAGTCGTCAACCTGGCTGAACACCTGGCCGAACCCAATGTCAACCTGGTCACCTGCGGCGGGCAGGCAACCATTCCCATGGTTTATGCCGTGCGTCGCGTCTCGGAGTCACTGCCCTATGCTGAGATCGTTGCCTCCGTATCCTCCCGCTCAGCGGGTCCGGGTACCCGGGCGAATATCGATGAATTCACTCGAACAACGGCGCGAGGACTCGAAGTGGTGGGCGGTGCGGATCGTGGCAAGGCCATCATCATCCTGAACCCTGCCGAGCCACCCATGATCATGAGGGATACCATTTACACCTTGTCTATGGGCGCTGCGGAGCAGGATATTGAGCGCTCGGTCAGGGACATGGTGAGCGAAGTGCAGGCGTATGTGCCCGGTTTCCGCCTCAAACAGGAAGTCCAATTCGAGACCTATGGTCTGGATCGCAAGCTCAATGTGCCCGGGCTCGGGGCCCTGCCAGGACTCAAAACCACGATTTTCCTCGAGGTCGAAGGTGCGGGACATTTCCTGCCGCGTTATGCCGGGAATCTCGACATCATGACTTCGGCGGCGATGGCGACTGCTGAGCGAATGGCCCAGACACACCTGGGAGTGGCGGCATGAAGGGAAAAATCATCGATCCCACCCGGGAAAAAATATTCATCCAGGACGTTACCTTGCGCGATGGCATGCATGCCATAGGCCATCGCTACGACATTGAACAGGTGCGTGCCATCGCAAAAACCCTGGATCGAGCGGGTGTCGACGCCATCGAAATCGCCCACGGTGACGGCCTGAATGGCTCCAGCTTCAATTACGGTTTTGGGGCTCACAGCGACTGGGAGTGGATCGAGGCGGTTGCAGATGCGGTGGAATCTGCCATCGTCACGACGCTGATTCTTCCGGGAATAGCGACTGTCGAGGACCTCAAGCAGGCCTATCGCCTGGGGGTGCGGTCGGTGCGCGTTGCCACCCACTGCACAGAAGCGGATGTGTCCAGACAGCACATTGAGATGGCCCGGGAGATGGGCATGGACACTGTCGGGTTCCTGATGATGAGTCATATGAATGAGCCACGAGCGTTGGCGAAGCAGGCCAAGCTGATGGAGTCCTACGGGGCGCAATGCGTTTACGTGACCGATTCGGGCGGAGCGATAGACATGGACGGATACGCGGCAAGGTTGCAGGCATATGACGAGGTTCTCGAGCCCGAAACAGAGCGTGGCGTCCACGCCCACCACAACCTGTCGCTGGGTGTGGCCAACTCGATCGTGGCGGTTCAGAACGGCGCTCGCCGGGTGGATGCGTCGCTCGCCGGCATGGGCGCGGGTGCGGGCAATGCCCCGCTGGAGGTGTTTGTGGCTGCGATCGACCGAAAGGGCTGGCAGCACGGCTGTGACATCTATGCCTTGATGGATGCCGCCGAAGAATTGGTTCGACCGATCCAGGACCGACCGGTTCGCGTGGACCGAGAGACCCTTTCGCTCGGTTATGCAGGCGTGTACTCCTCGTTCCTGCGCCATGCTGAAAAAGCTTCCGAGCAGTATGGAATCGATGTTCGTACCATCCTGGTTGAGTTGGGCCGGCGGGGCATGGTGGGTGGGCAGGAAGACATGATCGTTGATGTGGCCCTGGACCTGGTCAGACAGCAGAAGGCAGCGTCGAGAAACCAGGCCTGAACCCCGTTCGCGATCATCGTGACACCCGGGCCGAACACGAAGGACGCTGATGCGGTGTGTGACGGGGCGCTGGCAGGAGGGCCGCGTTAATATAATTCGTAAAAACAGGACCTATTATTTACGTTTATAAGCACATCATGTGGTTATAATTACGCGATTGCATTTGAAAATAGAGTGATTACTGACAATGGCAGTTTCTAGTCTTGGGTACATCAGCCTGGTCGTCACAGACCTAGAACAATGGAGATCGTTTGCCACTGGAGTGATCGGACTCATGCCCGTGGGAGACCCGGACACCGGTGATCGTTTGTTACTGAAAATGGATGATCATCCGTACCGTCTGAGCGTGGTCGCAGGGGATGAGGACCGGTTGGCGTGTGCGGGTTGGGAGTTTTCCGGTGCCGTGGACTACGAGGCGGCCATTGCGCGCCTGGAAGCGGCTGGAGTCGAGGTGCACCGGGGTGACGCAGAGGGCGCAGGCCAGCGCTGCGTGACCGAGTATGCTTCCGCCACCGACCCGGCAGGCAATCCCTTTGAGCTGTATCATGGCCGAACTGCTTGCCGGGACGATTTCAAATCACCTGCGGGCGTCAGTCATTTTGTAACCGGTGCCATGGGCATGGGCCACCTCGTGGTGCCGGCGCCCAATATGGATGAGACCCACGATTTCTACACCGAGGCTCTGGGCTTCGGCGACAGTGACGATCTCCGTCTGCCGCCTCCGGCCGAGGGGGCGCCGGACCAGCGCATCATCTTTATGCACGCCGACAATCCCAGGCATCACAGTCTCGCGCTTTACAACTTCCCGGTGCCCAGCGGCATCATCCACATGATTTTCGAGATGCCCGATATCGACCAGGTGGGTCTGTGCCTGGATCGGGCGCAGGCTGCCGGCTTGCCACTGATGGGCACCCTCGGTCGTCACTGCAATGACCGGATGCTGTCGTTTTACGTGTTCGGGCCCGGGGGCATCGGCGTGGAAGTGGGTTGTGATGGCTTGCAGATAGACTGGAGCACATTCACCCCAACCGTCAGCACCCAGGGCGATGTCTGGGGCCATGCCTATGCGCCAGTGGGGTCTTAGCAAGACGTGAATAAAGTCTGCTCCAGCGAAGAGGCCATTTCGCGCCTGGAAAGCGGGATGACCCTTGGCATCGGGGGGTGGGGCTCCCGGCGCAAGCCCATGGCCCTGGTTCGCGCGCTCCTGCGCAGCGACGTGCGCGATCTGACCGTTGTGTCCTATGGGGGCGCTGACGTGGGCATGCTGTGCGCGGCGGGCAAGGTCAGGAAACTGGTGTTTTCCTTTGTCTCGCTCGATTTCATTCCCCTCGAGCCGTATTTTCGTGCGGCGCGCCAGTCCGGTGCGATTGATGTAATGGAAATTGATGAGGGCATGATGATGCTCGGCCTGCGCGCGGCGGCCATGGGGGTGCCTTACATACCCACGGCCGTCGGGCTTGGAACCGATGTCCTGACGCGCAATCCGGACCTGGAATTGATTCGGTCGCCTTACGGCGGAGAACGTGAGTGGATCGCCATGCCCGCGCTGGCGCTTGATGCCGCCCTGGTGCACGTGGACCGTGCTGACGCGCGCGGTGTGTGCCAGATCAGAGGCCCTGATCATTACATGGACGACCTGTTCGTGCGCGCAGCTGAACGCGCCATCGTGTCATGCGATGAGCTGGTCGAAACCGGGTATTTTCACAGCGCGCCCGAACAGGCGCGCCAGGTCTTCTGGGAACGTGCCCAGACGACCGCGGTGGTTCCGGCCCGGTTCGGTGCCCACCCGGGTTCCTGCGCGCCCTCGTATGGTGTCGACCTGGACCATCTGCGCCGTTATGTTGCCAGCGCGAAGAACCCCGAGGGGTGGCAGGCCTACCGCGCGGAATTTGTCGATATAGACGATGCGCGCTATCTGGAGAATGTGGGCGGGGCAGAAGCCATCGAGGCGCTGCCTCTTCCGGTTTACTGATGCGTCGCACACCCGGGCAGGACGAGCAAACATGACGAACAGTGCGCATCAAGAGAGCCTGGCAGACCTGTTGATCTGTGCCTGTTCCCGAGTCTGGGCGGGTGATGGTGAAGTGCTGGCCTCCGGGATCGGGTTGATTCCGCGCCTTGCGGCTTCACTTGCCATGCTGCGAAATCCGGAACTGATGATGACCGACTCGGAAGCGTACATGGTCAGTGAGCCCGTGCCCGTGGGTCCGCGCGGTGGCTACGAACCGAGACGCGAAACCTGGATGGGGTTTTCGAGGATTTTTGAAAATGTCTGGAGCGGCGCCCGCCATGCGCTTGTGGGGCCCGTACAGGTGGATCGTTATGGCCAGGCGAACATTTCCGCGATCGGAGATTATGACCAGCCCAAGGTCCAGATGCTCGGTGTTCGGGGCTTTCCGGGCAACTCCATCAGTCATGCAAATTCATTCTTCGTGCCTTCGCACAGCACGCGCAGTTTCGTTTCGGGCGAAGTGGACACGGTATGTTCTGTTGGTTATCACCCTGAGCGGCTGCCGCGAGGTTATACCTTCGAAGACATTGATATCCGCTTTATCGTGACTGGCTTGTGCGTCATGGACTTCTGTCCTGATTCCCGTCACCCACGGCTGTTGAGCCTGCACCCCGGTGTAGAACTCGGGCAGGTTGTCGAAAATACGGGTTTTGAACTCCTGGTGGCGGAAGAGTTGGCCGAGACCGCCTCGCCCAGCGCCGAGGAACTCGAAATCCTTGCGCGACTCGACCCGGAAAACCTGCGCTACGGAGCGGTTTGAGCATGTCGGCTAAAACAATCCAATCGGCGCGTGAGGGCTGGTTCACTCTCGATCCACAGCGGCCCCGACTGCTCGGCACCCGCTGCGAGGAATGTGGCTCGTTCTATTTTCCGCCACACAGCACGTATTGCCGGAACCCGCATTGCGAGAGTGAGAATTTTCAACAGGTGGAACTGAGCCATGAAGGGCGGGTGTGGTCCTACACTGACGCGCAGTACGCGCCACCACCACCTTATGTGGCTGCGGAGCCTTACAGCCCCTTTGTGCTCGCCGCCGTGGCCCTTAAACAAGAGGGTTTGATCGTCATGGGGCAGATGTCGAGCGACACTGAGCTTGCGGACATGCAGATCGGTGATCGCGTGGCGCTGTGTCTCGAAACGCTGTTTGAGGATGAAGAGCATCAATACCTTGTCTGGAAATGGCGAAAGCTCGAGGGGGCGGGACAATGACCGATTCAGTCGCCGTTCTGGGTGTGGGCATGCACCCCTGGGGCAAGTGGGGGCGTCATTTCGTTCAGTATGGCGTCAAGGCGGCGCGGGATGCCCTGGCCGATGCCGATGTGCCTTGGGCAGACATACAGTTCGTGGCCGGTGCCAACACGGTGCGCTGCGGTTACCCGGGTTATGTTTCAGCAGCGACCTTTTCCCAGGCGCTGGGCTGGAACGGCGCCCGGATCGCCAGTTGCTATGCGGCTTGCGCATCGGGTTCCCAAGCACTGGAAGCGGCACGGACCCAGATTCTCGCCGGCCGCGCAGACCTGGCCCTGGTCGTGGGTGCGGACACCACGCCAAAAGGTTTCCTGGCGCCGGTCAAGGGGGAACGACCCGATGATCCCGACTGGTTGCGTTTTCGGCTTTTTGGGGCCACCAACCCGGCCTATTTCGCGTTGCATGCGCGCCGGCGCATGGCCCGCTACGGCACTACCGAGGAGGACATCGCTGCGGTCCGCGTCAAGAATGGCCGTCACGGACTGGAAAATCCTAATGCGCGCTATCGCAAAGCGTTCAGCCTCGAAGAAGTGTTGGCCTCGCCCATGGTCTGTGATCCCTTGCGGCTGTACGAAATCTGCGCTACCAGCGACGGGGGCGCGGCCCTGGTGCTCGGCAGCCTGGAGTATGCGCGAAATCGTGGTTTGAGACCGGTCACCATCGAGGCGATTTCAACCATTACCCCCACCTTTCCAAGTACCCAGCTGGAGCTGCCGGACATGGCCACCGACTCCGCTGCAGCCGTGGCCATGCCGCCGATGAACTTCAAACCGGCAGTGATTGAAGCCGCTTACCAGGAAGCAGGTATTGGACCGGAGGACATCGGGGTTGCCGAGGTTTATGACCTCAGCACGGCGATGGAACTGGACTGGTATGAGGCCTTGCAATTGTGCCCTGAGGGTGAGGGCCATCGACTTTTGCGGGAGGGGGCAACCACGATTGGGGGCCGCGTTCCGGTGAATCCATCGGGCGGGCTTTCCTGTTTTGGAGAGGCTGTGCCGGCGCAGGCGCTGGCCCAGGTCTGTGAACTGACCTGGCAGCTTCGTGGCCAGGCCGGCGTGCGCCAGGTGAACAATGCACGTTACGGCATCACGGCCAATGAGGGTTTGTTTGGTCATGGGTCCTCGGTAATTCTCAAGGAAGGGCTCGGTTCATGAATCGGCTGCGCACGCCATTGTGCGATCTGCTGGGTTGTCGATATCCCATCATCCAGACTGCAATGGGTTGGGTCTCAGGGCCTGAATTGGTCGCCGCCACCGGCAATGCGGGAGGGTTTGGCTTTCTGGCTGGTGCCACGATCGCGCCGGAAGAGCTCGAAGGCGAAATCCTTCGTGTCAAGCAATTGACTCAAGCCCCGTTCGGCCTGAATTTCCACATGTATCAACCCAATGCCGGGGACGTGGTGCGCCTGGTCATCAAGCATGGCGTTCGCGCGGTCAGTTATTCACGTTCTCCGGGCCCGGAGATGATCACTCGGCTCAGGGATAACGGGGTGGAGTGCATGCCCACAGTGGGATTGCCCAAGCATGCCGTGAAAGCCGTGGAGCTCGGGGCGACCGCACTGACCGTCCAGGGTGGGGAGGGTGGAGGCCACACCGGGTCTGTGCCGACATCCCTGCTGATTCCCCAGGTGCTTGACGCCGTGGACGGCCGGGTGCCGGTTGCTGCCGCGGGCGGATTCCATGACGGGCGGGGTCTCGTGGCCGCCCTGGCCTGGGGCGCAGACGGTATCGCGATGGGAACGAGGTTCCTGATGACCCGCGAATCCGCGCCGCCCGAGTCGACCAAGCATCGCTACGTGGCCTGCGACAACCCTTCGGATATCATCGTATCGCGCGCCGTCGACGGCATACCGCAACGCATGATCAATAACGAGACATTAAAGCGTCTGGAGCGCGCAGGCGGTCTGCGTAAACTGTTGATCGCGCTGGGCAGTGCGCACCGATACCGCAAGGTTTCGGGCGCCAGTATGTGGCAAATGCTCAGGTCCGGCTGGTCGCTGTCCCGCAGCGGGGACCTGACCCTGGCCCAGTCCATCATGTCGGCCAATGCGCCGATGATAATCATGAAATCGATGATTGATGGCCAACCCGAGCAGGGTGTCCTGCCTTCCGGACAGGTCGCTGGAGTAATCGATGAGCTGCTCAGCTGTGAAGAAATCATTCAGGGCATCATGGGTGAGGCCGCCGCGCGCCTCGAGGCCCTGGCCGATCTGCACGCGAATGGAGTTTCCGAATGAATACCCACTTCACCCTGGAGATTGATAGCGGCATCGCCGAACTGATTATGGACCACCCACCGGTGAATGCTTTTGACGGCCGCCAGTGGCAGGCGATCGCGTCGGCAATCGATGCGCTTGGAGCGAACGAAGAGGTTCGCGTGATCATCATTGCAGCCCGGGGCAAAGGCTTTTGCGCAGGCGTCGACATCAAGGAACTGGCGGCGGATAAAAGTCGCATCAAAGCGGTCAACCAGGGCAATTACGACACATTCCGGGCCATTCATCTCAATCCAAAGCCGGTCATCGCGGTGCTGCACGGCTTCGTGCTGGGTGGCGGTATCGGCATCAGCGGTGCTGCGGACCTGATTATCGCTTCGGACTGCACTTATTTCGGGGTACCGGAAATCGATCGCGGCGCGATGGGTGGCGGCGCCCATTTGCAGCGGATGTTCCCGGTGCAGAAAGTCCGCTACATGTATTTCACAGGCGAGACCATTGACGCTGCCGAGGCCTATCGTCTCGGTGCCATCGAGCGTGTTGTTCCGCGGGAGCGCCGGATGGATGTGGCCCGGGAGATCGCTGCTGCCATCGCGGCAAAGTCACCTTCCATGGTCGCACTGGCCAAGCGCTCGCTTACCGGTATTGAAGACGGAGACCTCGAGGCGAAATATGCCAGCGAGCAACTGCACACCCTGGAGGCCTATGCCTTGCAGGATTCCGATGAGGCCCGTGCCGCCTTCATTGAGAAGCGTGACCCCGAGTTTGGCAGCGACTAGCTTGAATCCATGAAACTGGACTACACCGAATCCCAGCAGAGCTTTCGTGCACAGGTGCGCCGCTGGTTGGCCGATCATGTCCCCGCACAGCCACTGGCATCGCTGGATACCGAAGCGGGATTTGCAGCCCATCGAAACTGGGAGCGGACGCTGAAGTCCGGAGACTGGGGGATGGTAACCTGGCCCGAAAAATACGGTGGAAGAGGCTGTGACCTGATCGAGTGGCTGATTTTCGAGGAAGAGTACTATCGTGCCGATGCACCGGCCCGCGTCAGCCAGAATGGCATATTCCTGCTTGGACCAACGTTGATGGAATTCGGCAGCGAAGAACAAAAGCAAAGATTTCTTCCGCCCATGGCGGCTGGCGATGAAATCTGGGCCCAGTCATGGTCAGAGCCCAACGCGGGCAGTGATATGGCGGCGATTCGCGCCCGTGCCACCCGGGTTTCAGAAAATGGTGAGGACTACTACCTGCTGAATGGCCAGAAAACGTGGTCCTCACGCGCTGCGTTTGCGGATTGGGCCTTCGGCATTTTCCGCAGCGATGCCGACTCCAGCCGGCACCTTGGCCTGTCATTCATTCTCTACCCGCTCAATGCCCCCGGGGTCACCATCAGACCCATCCAGCAGCTGGACGGCGAAGTCGGCTTTGCAGAGATTTTTCTCGATGACGTTAAGGTGCCTGTTTCACAGCGTTTGGGCGGGGAGGGCGATGGCTGGCGAATCGCCATGGCGACAGCCGGTTTTGAGCGCGGTTTGATGCTGCGCAGCCCGGCACGTTTCCAGAGAACGGCTGAGCGTCTGCTGGCGCTCTATCGGGACCAACAGCGGCAGCTGCCCGCCACGGTGCGTGCCGAGGTCGTTCGCGCCTACCTTGATGCGGAGGCGTATTGTCTGAATACCTATTACACCGCTTCGCGGCTGATGCTGGGGGGTCGTATCGGCGCGGAGGCCAGCGCCAACAAGATCTTCTGGTCGGAACTTGACCGTGCCATGCACCGCACGGCCATGTCCATTCTCGGTGCGAGGGCGGAACTGACCGGGCCTGCCAATCTCGCTCCGGAGGCCGGACGCTGGCTGGATGGATACTTGTTCTCGCTAGCAGGACCCATTTACGCCGGCAGCAACGAAATCCAGCGAAATATTCTTGCCGAACGTTGTCTCGGCTTACCCAGGGCCTGAAGTGCGGTTCGCCCACTCACAAGAACACCTGGAATTGCGCGACGGCGCGCGGGAATACCTGCGTGAACGCTGCACCGCTGAGAGACTGCGGGCCTGGTTCGAAGGGGGCGCTGACGAGACCTTCGCATGGCCCGAGTTGATCGAGATGGGATTGCCAGGGTTCCTGGCGCCCGAGTCCTTGGGTGGCCTGGGAATGGACGCCGCGGGTTTTGCCTTGTTGATGGAAGAGGCGGGTTACGTGGCGCTGCCCGAGCCACTGGCCGATGTCGCTGGCGTCAGCGCCCCGCTGCTCGCGGCCATTCCCGGTCAGGAGGACACCCTTGCCGAACTGTGCAGCGGCGCGACACGTGTATTGGTGGCTCATCCTCTGAATCCGCATCTGAATGGCCTGCAAGCTTCCGACCAGTTGTTGCTGCTTGGCGATGACATCATCCTGGTCGATGCGCAGCGCATCGAACTGGAGAGCGCGGAGAGTATCGACCCCCTGCGGCGCTTGCGCCGCCTGGTGGGGGCGCCCGGGGAGGGCGAGCGCCTGGCGAGTGGGGAGACGGCGCGCGCGCTGACGCGGGATGCGTCACTGCGCGGCGCGGTTTTTGGCGCAGCCGAACTGCTGGGCCTGGGCTCGGCCATGCTGGATCGTTCACGGGATTATGCCTGCGAGCGCAAGCAGTTCGGGCGGGCCATTGGCAGTTACCAGTCAATCAAGCATCACCTGGCAAACGCGTTTGTCAGGCTCGAATTCGCCCGCCCGGTGGTTTACCGGGCAGCAGCCAGCCTGGGCAGCGAGCAGGCTGGCATTACGGTGGCGCAGGCGCGGGTGGCTGCAATAGAAGCCGTGACCGAGGTGGCCGAGATCGCCATACAGGTGCACGGGGCCATGGGCTACACCTTCGAAGTCGATTTACACCTGTGGATGAAACGTGCCTGGGCAATGTCGGGATGCTGGGGTGACCGCAATCATCACCTGGCCATCCTGGAAACCGCGCTGCTGAATGGCAGCCTGAAGGCGGGACCTTCGCAGACTTTTGGCCGCAGTTGAACTGGAAAACAACATGATGACGCAAGCTTATATCGTTGACGCGCTCCGGACTCCAACGGGCAAACGGCGCGGTGGCCTGAGCGAGATTCACGCCGCCGATCTCGGTGCCCACGTGATCCGGGGAATTGTCGGGCGCAACGAAATTCCGGACACCGAATATGACGATGTCATTTTCGGCTGTGTCGACACGGTTGGCCCGCTCGCCGGTGATATTGCCCGAACCTGCTGGCTTGCCGCCGGTTTGTCGGATGAAGTGCCCGGGACAACCGTTGATCGTCAATGCGGCTCATCGCAGCAGGCCGTGCACTTTGCCGCCCAGGCCATCATGTCGGGGACAATGGATATCATCCTGGCCGGTGGTGTCCAGACCATGTCACAAATCCCGATCAGTTCGTCGATGACCCTTGCCGCTTCGCTGGGATTCAGCGACCCGTTCAGCGGGTCGAAGGGTTGGGTGAAACGTTATGGTGCCGAGCCACCCACCCAGTTCAAATCTGCGCAGATGATTGCCGACAAATGGGGATTCACGCGCAATCAGCTCGAGGTCTACTCGCTGGAATCTCATGAGCGGGCACTGTCCGCGATCGAGACCGGTCGCTTTGAGCGGGAAATTCTGCCCATCAACGGCGTGCAAGTGGATGAAACTACGCGAAAGATCAGCCTGGAAAAAATGGCGCAGCTTGATGAGCTGTTCGGTTGTGACAAGCTCACGGCTGCGGTTTCCAGCCAGACTGCGGATGGGGCCAGTGCGATGCTGATCGTATCTGAACAGGCACTGAAACGTCATGACCTGACACCACGCGCGCGGATTCATCATATGAGTGTCCGCGCCGAGGACCCCATCTGGATGCTGACTGCGCCGATTTCCGCTACGCGCTTTGCGCTGGACCGGGCGGGCATGAGGCTGGAGCAGATGGATCGCGTAGAAATCAACGAGGCCTTTGCTTCCGTCGCCATGGCGTGGTTGCATGAGACCGGCTACCCCCATGCGCAGACCAATGTAAACGGCGGCGCCATTGCCCTAGGACATCCGCTCGGTGCGACGGGCACCCGCCTGATGACCACGCTGCTGCATGAACTGGAGAATTGCGGTGGACGCTACGGCCTGCAAACCATGTGCGAAGGGGGTGGCCAGGCGAATGTCACCATCATAGAGCGCTTGTGAGCAGGACGGGAGAAAAGCCAATGCAAGCCATCTGCGAGGACAGAACGGTCATTATCACCGGCGCGGGCGGCGGCCTGGGCCGTGCGCACGCAATTGAATTCGCGCGCCACGGCGCCCGCGTCATAATCAATGATATCCGCCACGAGGCGGCCCAGCAGGTGGCGGATGACATTCGGCAGGCGGGCGGCACGGCGGAGGCGGATGACTTTGACATCACCGACTACGCTGCGTGTGCGGGCGCCGTTGAGCGAGCCGTGTCGCAATTTGGATCTCTGGACGTGGTTGTTAACAACGCCGGGATCAATCGCGACCGGATGTTTGCCACCATGGACGAGTCTGATTGGGACGAGATCATGGCGGTTCATCTGAAAGGCCATTTTTGCCTGAGTTCCCATGCGGTGCGCCATTGGCGTGATTGCGCCAAGGCGGGCCAGGCACTCTCGGCGAGAATCATCAACACCACCTCAGGCGCCGGGCTCAATGGCTCTATCGGCCAAGCCAACTACGCCGCCGCGAAAGCGGGCATCGCGGCCCTGACCCTGAACCAGGCCGCAGAATTGGGGCGTTACGGCATTACAGCGAACGCGATTGCCCCGGCCGCCCGCACGGCAATGACTGCCCGTGTGCCGTCTATGGCGGAGCTCATGGCCGCTCCTGATGATGACAGTTTTGATTACTGGGCGGCCGCCAATGTTTCACCCCTGGTCGTGTGGTTGGGGTCTGAGCGCTCATCAGCCGTCAGCGGCCGCATTTTTGAAGCGGAAGGCGGAAAGATTTCCATCGCCGACGGCTGGCGAAGCACTTTGGGTGTGGATAAAGGCGCGCGCTGGGAGGCGGGGGAAATCGACACGGCGATGCAGGCCCTGCTTGAGCAGGAAACCCCGGCCCAGAAGGTTTACGGCAGCTGACTCGCCATGGAGTTCAGGCACTCGGAAAACCAGTCGCTGATTGCTTCCTCGGCAGCAGATTTTCTCGCGGAGATTTCTGACAGTGCGGCGGTGCGATCAGCCATGGAAAGCGAGCAGGGGTTCCATCCCGAAACCTGGCGGGCCGTGACCCTGGACATGGGTTGGCAGTTGACGCACATTCCTGAAGCTCAGGGCGGTCTCGGGCTCGGTTTCGTCGAGTTGGCGACCTTGCTGGAATCCATGGGGCGGCACCTGCTCTGCGCGCCGTTTTTCTCGACAGTGTGCCTTGGCGCTAACGCCCTTCTCGTCGCGGGACGTGAAGAGCAGCAAAGCCACCACCTTGGGATGATCACGGGCGAGGGACGCCGGTATGCCCTGGCCTATGCATCCCGGGGCCGGCACTGGGGCTGTGCGAGCGTGACCGCTGAGTGGGTCAAGGAGGCGGGTGAATTCGTTATCAATGGGCATTACGAGCCGGTCGTGGACGGCCACACCGCTGATACGCTGATCCTGGCCGCCCGGCTGGCCGGCACGCAAGGCACGCAGGGGCTGGCGCTGTTCGTGGTGGATGCCGACCATCCCGGCATCCACCGGCAATTTCGCCCGGGCATGGACCAGACCCGGAAGCAGGCCGTGATCACGTGTACCGACCTTCGCCTGCCGCCCGCAGCCGTGTTGCGTGATCCGGGTAAGGCAGGGCCGCTGCTTGAAACCATCCTGTCGCTGGCCGGCGTGTGCATGGCGGCAGAGCAGCTCGGCATTGCCGAGCGCAGCCTGGAGCTGGCCGTTGAATACATCCGGGAACGCCACCAGTTCGGTCGCCCGGTCGGTAGCTTCCAGGCCCTGAAGCACAAGGCAGCAGACATGATGGTGCGGGCGGAATCGGCGCGCTCTGCGGCCTATTACGCTGCATGTATTGCTGATGAGTGGTCCAGCGGCGGTGATTTGGGCTCGGAACTTCACGAGGCTGCCAGCATCGCCCGAGCCTGTTGTGCCGACGCGGCCTTCGATAACGCCGCAGAAGCCCTGCAGTTGCATGGCGGGGCCGGTTTCACCTGGGAATATGATATTCATCTGTATTTGAAGCGGGCCAAGGCGTCACAACATCTCCTGGGTGACGCGCCCTGGCATCGCGAGAGGATTGCCCGCCAGTTGCTGGATCTCCCGTCATGAAGATCGGCTTCAGCCCATCCGAAGAGGCGTTCCGGGACGAGGTGGCCGCCTGGCTCGGGCAGCACCTTTCCGGCCCGTTCGAGAAAATAAAATTCCGGGGCGGGCCGGGTGACGAGCATGCGTTTTTTGCTGAGCGCAAGGCCTGGGAGCGCCAGCTGGCCGAGGGTGGCTGGACGGGTGTCGGTTGGCCCGAATCGGCTGGCGGGCGTGGCTGTTCACTGGAGCAGCAGGTGATTTTCCACGAGGAATATGCCCGTGCTGGCGGACCGGGCCGGGTCGGGCACATCGGTGAGGGCCTCGCCGGGCCCATCCTCATGGCCTTTGGGTCAGTGGAGCAGAAAGCCCGGTTTCTGCCTGCCATTCTCCGCGGTGAAGAGCTTTGGTGCCAGGGCTATTCGGAACCCGGGGCGGGATCTGACCTCGCCAATATCCGGACCCGCGCGGAGCGGGACGCTGATGGCGACCGCTGGCTCATAAGTGGCCAGAAGACCTGGACCTCTCTTGCGCACGAAGCGGATTGGTGCTTTGTGCTGGCGCGCACGGATCCTGAATCGCAGGGACGCCATGGCCTTGGATTTTTCCTGGTGGCCATGGATCAGCCCGGTGTGGATGTCCGCCCGATTCGGCAGGCTACGGGCACGTCCGAATTCAACGAGGTGTTCTTTGAGCAGGCGGTATGCGAAGCGGGACACCTGGTTGGGGCGCCCGGGCAGGGCTGGGAAATTGCCATGGCCCTGCTGGGTTTCGAGCGAGGCGTGTCCACGCTGGGCCAGCAAATGCTGTTCCAGAATGAGCTGAACGAAGTCGTCGCGCTTGCACGGCGTAACGGAGCATGCCAGGACCCGGTGATCCGACAGCGCCTGGCCCAGGCCCACATTGGCCTGAAGGTCATGCGTTACCATGCCATGCGCACCCTGTCGGGTGATGTCAGTGACGGTTCGCTGGGCCGACCGGCCATGATTTACAAGCTGTACTGGTCGACCTGGCATCGCGAGTTGGGCAACCTGGCGATGGACATCCTGGGCCCGGAAGCAGACCGCGCAGAAGATGGGCCCTACGAGCTCACGCCCCTGCAGTCACTGTTCCTGTTTACTCGCGCGGACACGATTTATGGTGGCACCAACCAGATCCAGCGCAATATCATTGCCGAGCGGGCGCTCGGCCTGCCTCGAGCACCCAAAGGGAAGGAGTAAGCCATCCATGCCAAACATTCCGTCCTACGTTGAAGGCCACGGTCTCATGGCGGGCAAATCCGTTCTGGTGACTGCCGCGGCCGGTGCGGGCATCGGGTTCGCCGCTGCGCGCCGGGCGATCGAGGAGGGCTGTCGCGCACTGTTCATCAGTGACATCCATGAGGCGCGCCTGGATGGCGCGGTAAGAAACCTGAAAACCGCGCACCCCGGTACCCCCGTGCATGGGCATCTGTGCGACGTGACACAGGAAGCGCAAGTCCAGGCACTGGTCTCGGAAGCTGAGCGCGAGATGGGGCAGGTCGATGTGCTGATCAACAACGCCGGCCTCGGTGGAACGCGCTCACTGGTTGAGATGAGCGACGAGGAATGGATGCGGGTGCTGGACGTGACCCTGAACGGGACCATGCGAATGATGCGTGCCATGCTGTGCTGCATGCAGCCGCGCGGCCAGGGTGTGATCGTCAATAATGCGTCCGTCCTGGGTTGGCGGGCCCAGAGAGAACAAAGTCATTACGCGGCCGCCAAGGCAGGCGTCATGGCCCTGACCCGGTGTGCGGCCCTCGAGGCGGCAGAGCATGGCGTTCGGATCAATGCCGTGGCGCCCAGCATCGCCCTGCACGAGTTTCTTAAGAAAACCACCCCGCAGGATCTTCTCGAAGAGCTGGCCTCACGGGAAGCCTTTGGCCGCGCCGCGGAGGTTTGGGAGGTGGCGAACGTCATGATCTTCCTGGCCTCGGATTACAGCAGTTACATGGCCGGCGAGGTGGTCTCTGTGTCCAGCCAGCATCCATGAGCGCGCCGTCTTCCACCCGTGTTTTTGACCATCCTGAACGGTTGCTGGACGCCGTCGGCACCACGCTCGGCCCCACCCAATGGCTGGAAGTGACGCAGGATCGGATCTACCAATTCGCGGATGCCACGGACGATCACCAGTGGATCCATGTCGATCCCGAACGTGCCGCGGCAGGTCCCTTTGGCGCCTGTATTGCGCACGGCTACCTGACCTTGTCGCTGGCCAACCGATTCCTGCCGGAAATGCTGCGGGTGGAGAAAATAAGTATGGGCGTCAACTACGGTTGTGATTCGGTGCGATTCCCCAACGCGGTGCGCGTCGGTCAGCGGCTGCGCGGACGTGGCGAGGTGGTGGTCGCCGAGCGCAAGCCCGGTGCCGTGCAGGCGGTGATTCGAGTCCTGGTCGAAATCGAGGGTGAAGAGCGCCCGGCCTGCGTGGTCGACACCATCTCGCGTTTCTACCTTGAAACGGAGAGCAGCGTTTGAGACGCGTCGCAATCCGCGTCTTCCAAGATCGGGCCCGTCGGCATGCATGAGGCCCTGTTCAGCCCCGTCCAGTTGGGCATGATGCATTTGCCAAACCGCATCGTCATGGCGCCGATGACCCGCAACCGGGCCGATGACCGGGGGGTACCGCCTGAGATCAGCGCCACGTATTACGCACAGCGCGCGAGCGCTGGCCTGATTGTGAGCGAAGCCGTCCAGGTCAGCGAGCAGGGTAAGGGTTATTGCAGAACCCCCGGTATCCACACCGCGCAGCAAGGAGCCGCCTGGCGTGGGATCGCCGATGCGGTGAGGGCCGCCGGCGGGCAGCTGGTGATGCAGCTGGTGCATTGCGGCCGGGTGGGCAGCGTGCATACCAAAACTGCGGGTGCCGAAACGGTTGCCCCATCGGCCATACAGGCCGCGGGCAAGGTGTACAGTGACCGCGAGGGCATGGTGCCATTTGATGTGCCCCGCGCGCTGGCAACCGGTGAGATCCCGGGCGTGATCTCACAGTTTGAGCACGGGGCGCGACAGGCCTTCGAGGCCGGGTGTGCCGGTGTCGAGCTGCACGCCACCAGCGGTTACCTGCCAGCCCAGTTCATGGCCACGGGCAGCAATCGTCGAACCGATGCTTATGGGGGCAACGTGCAGGGTCGCATCCGCTTCGTCGTCGAGACCCTGGAAGCCATGTCGTCGGTGCGTGGGGCTGAGCGGGTGGGCATCCGCATCGGTCCGGGCAACCCCTTCAATGACCTTTTCGATGAAGACCCAGAGGAGACCTTCGCTGCCCTCCTGGATGCCATCGAGCCGATGGGACTGGCCTACCTGCACGTGATTCGGTTGCCGCACGGAGACATCGACAACCTGGCATTGGCCCGGCGCCACTTCAGCGGCCCGATCATGGCGAATGACGGTTTCGATGCGGCTGAGGCGGCCGCGGCGATTGATTCGGGCCAGGTGTCCGCCGTTTCCTTTGGACGAGCCTTTATCGCCAATCCCGATTTGCCGGAGAAGATTCGTCACGAACGGCCGCTCCAGGCATTCGACCGCAAGACTCTCTACACCCCCGGCCCCCGGGGATACATCGATTACGTGTGATCACCTGTGCGCTCAGGCGAGCGAATCGAGCGTTCGGGCGACCAGGTCGGGGTGCGTGAGCATGGCATCGCGCGGTGTATCCAGTTCGATGAACTGCCAGCCCGGTCCCCGGGCGGGGCCGATCATCTGCTCTGAGCTCATGCGGTATTTTTGCCCAACGCAGTGAATGTACACCGGGTGCAAGCCCTCCCATCCGCCGCGTTCTAGCACCAGCTCATCGGTCCATTGCCTGGCGGGGTGCGTCGTGATCAGGCGCTTCAGCTTGGCCACCAGCGGAGCGTTATCCGGCGGCACCAGCATATCGACAGGGTATTCATCCCACATGTCCATCTGGAAGCCGTCGATGAATTTCTCCTGGCGTTTAAGCCACCAGTCCGGGAAATCGCCTGAATTCGCATCCCGGGGCACACCGCTCATGCGACCGGGGCGCGGTACCAGCGCATCGAGAAACACGATCCTGTGGATGCGTTCTCGCAGGCGGTCGGCGACACCGGTAATCGTCAGGCCTGCAAAGGAATGGCCGACCAGGATGACGTCCTCGAGTTCTTCGAACCGAACCAGGTTGGCGACATCCTCGATGTGGGTGTCCAGCCCGACCTCCGGGTGGGTGAGATGGACTCGCTCGCCGCAGCCCGTGCAGGTGGGCGTGTAGACGCGGTGTCCCTGCCCCCGTAAAATCTGCGCCACCCCCTGCCAGGCCCAACCCCCGTGCCAGGTGCCATGCACCAGCACAAAAGTGGCCGGAGCGCGCGTCCCGCCCAGCGCTTGCGAGCCCAGGGCAAGCGCGGATCCAGCCGCGATCGCCCCCCGGATCAGCTGTCTTCGCGTACTGCGCATGGCTCTTTCTCCGTCGAGTCAAAAGACCATGATAAGAGAAAGTGCGAGGCCGGGCGCGGCGGGTGGTTTCAGCATCGTTACGGGAACGGTTACAATTGGCTCCCGGCGGGCCCTTAGCTCAGTTGGTTAGAGCAGTCGACTCATAATCGATTGGTCGTAGGTTCAAGTCCTACAGGGCCCACCATTTAAACCACTGATTTATAATATTTATATTCCATATATATGCTCGAGTCATTGCGTAAAGCAGTCTTTAGACATACTTAAGGAAAATGACCGATGCGCGTTAACTGGTCCAGTTTTTTCAGGCGGGGCCAACCACAGGGTTTGAGAGACAACCAGATCGCCGAGCCACGAGTTCACACGACCTGATCAAGCCGGGTGAGCAAGATACCATGCTCGTTCAACGGTTATGCAGAATCTGGCTGTGCTCGAATTCGAGCCGCAGCAGGGCTTCCTTGGTCGGGATGCCGCCGCCGAAACCCGTCATGTCGCCGCTTTTTCCGATCACCCTGTGACACGGGATGATGATCGGGATCGGGTTGCGGCCGTTCGCCGCGCCAACGGCGCGCGCCGCCTCAGGCCGCCCGATGCGTTCCGCAATCTCGCCGTAGGAAGCTGTGGCGCCGTAGGGAATCTTCCGCAATTCCTCGAGCACCTCGAGCTGGAACGCGGTGCCACCGGGATTCAGGGGCAGGTCGAACGTTTTGCGCTCGCCGGCGAAGTACTCGCCGAGTTGCGCCCGCACCTGAGCGAATGGTTTCTCGGAATGGATCCAGTCGGGGTCCGGATCCCGACGCATTGAGCCCTGCGGAAAGCCGACCCCGCGCAGCGCATCCTGATCGCCCGCCAGCAGCAGGTGGCCGATGGGTGTTTCCAGGTAACAGTAGTACATGGTTCAATCCTCCGGAGCCGGGTAACGAGCCCCACATTAATAATACGGCGTAAGCACGTGACGGCCGCCACTGCTTAGCCATTTCCGTCAGTTCCTTCAGTGTGACCCGCGCCGATGGCGCAATGGCTTTCAACAGGCCGAGATCCGAGACCGGGAACGTGTCGGCATTTTTCAGAGCGGGCATCACAATGTTTTCCGCGGTCCATTCGCCGATGCCGCGGATAGAGACTAACAACGCCGTCATGTCTGCCGGGTCCGGCCTCGTTGAATTAGAGGCCAGTATACGCCACGGTAGCGGAAAAAATTGCCCCAATCGGACCTGAATCATAAGGTCCGGAAATGGCCGGTTTGGGGCAGAGGCTCAAGGGTCAACACAGCATCTGCAGTGCCGCTGACGCTTTCACCGATAGTGCAATCTCCAAGTTTGCCGGCCGCTCTAAGTCGCCCAGCCCAGCCGGCGAGATCCTGATGAGGCGATGGGCACGTATGAACCGTTTATTCAGCATTTAGCCTGGGTACGAGAAGACCCAATCACGCAAGTGTTGCCCGGCGTGCCGTTGCGAAAACGCCCTGAAGCTCGCCTGAGGTGCCTCTCGACGAGCCAGTAACCTCAGAATCCGGTGACCATCGGATCTCCAGTCAGAAATCTATCCTCGGCCATCCGGTCTCTCAAAAAAGCTTGGATTCCCCGGGTTGACCAAGTAGTAAAACCCATGCCTCCCTGTCCCCTGGCTCATCGCATCTCCGCTGGCATGCACTCAAGAGCCCGTTCTGCAGCGCCGGGGCGTCATGACCCCGACCGCCGACAGGCCCATTCGGACAAGAATCCTTCACGCGTCATCATTTAAGTCTAATATGAGCCGCATATGAATTCCCGGGGTGGGCCAGACGTGAACGGCGGCGGTATACAGAATCATCGACATGCTTTCACAGCGATCATGCTCGCGGGCATGATCGCTGCCGTCGCGGTCTCTCTGACCACGCTGCCAACAGTTTTTGTTGATGACGGAGCCCATCCGCTCGGCAATGACGCCAATTATCATGCCGCCCGCATGCTCATGGTGGCCGATGATCCGGGCTCAACTTACTCGTTCGATCCTAATTTGCATTGGCCCGAAGGCACTTGGATCACCTGGACCTGGGGCTATGATTATTTTGCAGGTGTCCTGGCCAGCATCTTGACCAGCAGCGCGCAGGGTGCGAACAACCTGATCATGTTCTACCCGCTGGTATGGCTGCTCCTGAGTACCGCGGTCGTGGGGCTGGTCGCTCGCCAAATCCTGACGCCGCCGCTCCAGTTGATCAGTGTGCTGGCTTATGCAACGGCACCCATGACCCTGAAATTATTCGGAATCGGCGAACTCGATCACCATGGAGCTGAGCACGCTCTTTTCCTGCTGTCGATGTATATAGCTGGACGATTTTTAAGGAGCCCCGAATCAGTCAATCTCGGGATTGCCCTGGGGTGCGTGCTGGCATTCGCGACGATCATCCACAATTCAATGTTCATCGTTCAGCTTCCGGTCATCGCAACGCTCTTGTTGACAAGAATATTCGGGATGCCTTTGCCAAGCCGGGGGAGCGCCTTGGCTTTTGCATGCTCATTGCTCATTGTTCAATGTCTCCTCTTACTGCCGTCCCACGCATTTCTCGCTATTGAGTATGCCTATTTCTACCACTCATGGTTCCATCTGCATGTTGCCGTCCTGACGGCAGCCGCGGTGTTTGTCATCTCCACGCAAGGCCATCGGGCCATGTGGTTCGGGTTTGGGGTCATTGCCATACTCACTTTGCCCGCCGCTGAAGAGGTCAACCATGGTGTTCGCTATCTGGCATCAGAGATTTTCATGTTTGACCAGTTGCTGGAAACACAATCACCTTTCGGCGGGAAATATTCGCTATCGGGTCTGAGCGCGTTCTACTCTGCACTGGTTGTTCTGACACCACTGTGCCTGGTCTATGCCGGCTTTCTCCTATATAAACGCCCGCCAGATGGATTGATGCGGGCCCTGCTCGTGAGTTCGGTATTCGGATTGCTGATGCTTTCAATCCAGGTTCGGTTTTTTTACCTGGGTCATGTTTTCCTGATATTCCTTCCCTTGTTGTTAATCCAGAACTACGCACCGAAACGCCTGCGAATATTTTGCGCCGCCATGTTGTTCATCGCGGCGTATATTCCGTCCATAAACGCCAGTTTCCTTCACAAGGTGCCGGGGCATTCCGTACGTTATGCCTATGCAATGCCAACTTTTGAAATAGCGGGGCGTTTGTGTGATCAGGAGCCCGGCTTGTTGTTGGCCGACCCGGATTTTGGAAGCTTGTTCAGGTATCGATCTTCATGTCCACTGCTCTCCAATAACTTCGTCCTCACGCCTGCAGAGATCAAATATGTCCGCGCCACACTCGAGCTTTTCGAACTCACGCCTGCTGAACTTCTCCGGCAGGCGCCCGAGGTGAGGTACGTGTTTGTCAGTCCTTATGACTCGAACACGCTCGGACAACTCTTGCTGTCGGATCAGGATTTTTCGGGATACGAACTGGTGAGCGAAACGAGGGGCCCCGATGGCGCTCCCCGGGCAAGACTGTTCAGGGTGGTCATTGAATGAGTGCTGGCAATTTATTTGCTTGCAGGGTCACGAAAAACCTCGAGTCGAATCACAGACAGGCCGATTGGATGGCGCGCTATCCAGGTTTCGGTAATAAGATTTTAACGGTCGTCCGGCGATTTCCGAAAGCCATCATGATCAGCCTGAATCACTGAATCCGCAGAATGACCGGGATGTATATCCCACGATGCTGGCGTTGAAGCACCCTGGCGCTGTCCCGGACACGAATAATTGCTCGACTGTTGATCGGATATTGCTTCGAGTTCAAGGCTTAGCCCATACAGGTGGAATAGCGAATTGGCGTTGCAACTTCCCATTCCGTGGAGCGCGCGAGCTGCTCGTTCGCCACCGAGGAACACGGGGCGTTGGCATTGTCGACGAATGCCAGTCAATCTATTATCCAAGTCTTGCCTCACGGGGTTGCGGGCGAGAGAACGTCATGAAATGACCCAGATGGGAGTAACCACCTTGAACATGCTTCGACCACTGCTGCTGATCTTGTTGCTATCCGGTTTTTCCTTTTTGCCGCCGTCGAGCGTGGCCCGCGCGGAAGAGCCCCGGACCCCTCTGAATTCCATCAAATGGCGGGAGATCGGCCCGTGGCGTGGAGGACGTTCGTCCGCGGTGAGTGGAGTCCCTGGCCAACCCCTGGTGTACTACATGGGGGCCAGCGGAGGAGGCGTCTGGAAAACGACCAATGGCGGGGCAAGCTGGACCAACCTGTCGGATGAGCAGTTTCATATCGGAACCATTGGCGCCATCGCCGTGGCGCCATCGGATCCCAACGTGGTTTACGTGGGCACCGGCGAGTCGCCCATTCGCGGGGTGACCACCCAGCAGGGTGATGGGGCTTATCGCTCCACCGATGCGGGCAAAACATGGAGCCGAATCGGCCTGGATGGAACCGGTCAAATCGCCAGGATCAGGGTTCATCCCGATGATTCGGACACCGCCTGGGCTGCTGTCCAGGGGCATATCTGGGGGCCGAATGCTGAACGTGGCGTGTTCAAGACCACCGATGGCGGTGAGACCTGGCGCCACGTGCTCGAAGTCAATGCGGACACCGGCGCGACCGACCTTGTCCTGGATCCGACCAATCCGAGGGTGCTCTACGCGGCACTCTGGCACCACGGACGCACACCCTGGTTCATCAAGTCCGGGGGTGCGGGCGGTGGTATTTACAAATCCGTCGACGGCGGTGAAAACTGGGAGAAACTTGCAGGGGGCCTCCCGGAACTGGTGGGCAAGATCGGCATTGACGTGCCAAGGTCAAACCCGGAACGTGTCTATGCCATTGTCGAGGCGTTGCCCGGAGAAGGTGGGCTCTATCACAGCGCGGATGGTGGAGCATCCTGGCAACTGGTCAATGAAACACGCGTGATACAGGCGCGTGCCTGGTATTACAACCGCGTTTCCGTGGACCCCAACGACGCCGATACCTTGTGGGTGCTCAATGTACCCTTGATGAAATCTATCGACGGCGGACGAAGCTTCGAGCGACTATACACGCCGCACGGTGATCACCACGATCAATGGGTCAACCCGTCGGACAGTCTGAATTTCATTAATGCCAACGATGGCGGTGCGACGGTGACTTTCGACGGTGGAGCGACCTGGTCCAGTATCGTGAACCAGCCTACGGCCCAGTTTTATCGCGTCGTGACCGACCGACAGGACCCTTTCCTCATGTATGGGGGGCAACAGGACAATACGACCCTGGCTATTGCCAGCGCCTCGCATGATGCGGGTATCGGACCCGCAGATTATTACGACGTCGGTGGTGGCGAGAGCGCTCACATCGCCTTTGACCTGGACACGCCTTCCCTGGTGTATGCGACCACGATCAACGGCACCCTGACTGAATACAACCACGACAGCAAGGAGACCCGCTACATCATGCCTTATCCGGAGCATGTGTTTGGCATGAACTCCCGGGACCTGAAATACCGCACCAACTGGAATGCGCCCGTTGCACTGTCACCCCACGACAGTTCCGTGATCTATTACGGTACCCACGTTTTGCTCAGGAGCACGGATCGCGGTCTGAGCTGGCAGGAAATCAGCCCGGACCTGACGCGGAACGATATTGAAAAACAGGGGCTGAACGGTGGCCCAATCACGCCGGAGAATGTCGGTGCCGAGTTTTACAACACCATCTTTTACGTTGTGGAATCGCCGCTCGAGGCGGGCGTCATCTGGGTGGGCAGTGATGACGGCCTGGTTCACCTGAGCCGTGATGGCGGCGAGGATTGGCGCGATGTGACGCCCCGGGGCGCACCCGAAGGCATGATCAATGCCATCGAACTGAGCCCCCATGAACCCGGCACCGCGTGGATCACGATCGCCCGCTACAAGCTAAATGATTTCGAGCCTCATATTTATGTCACCCGGGACTATGGAAATCGTTGGCAGCGCATCGATGCTGATCTGCCCAGGGATGATTTCGTGCGGGTTGTTCGGGAAGACCTTGAAGTTCCCGGTGTGCTTTATGCGGGTTCCGAGGCGGGGATGTACATCTCGTTTGACGAAGGGAAGCGGTGGCAGAGGATGCGCGGGAATTTCCCCCCGGTGCCGGTCACTGACCTGGCCTTGCGAGAGGACAGCCTCGTGGCTGCCACCCAGGGGCGTGGTTTCTGGGTGCTCGATGATCTGGCAGCAATACGTCAGCTCGACGGGGGATTCGCCGATCAGCCACTGCATGTGCTGTCGCCTGGAACCGCACGACTCGGACGCCCGACAGGAAGAGCGGGGCAATTCGAGGGCGCTAATCCCCCGGCTGGTGTGGTGTTCAACTACTGGCTTGGATCAGAGACCGAGTTGCCGCTCATCATTGAAATCAAGGACGCAGACGGCGAGTTGGTGCGCCGGTACGCCAGCGAGAAAAGCGATTTCGATCACTGCGTTGAGAACAATGAGGACCTGGTGCGGCCACTCAAACTCAGTTTTCCAACTACCCAGCCGGGCATGAACCGCTGGGAATGGGATCTGCGGGGACTGCCGCTGCATTGCATTGATAATGCACGCATGTTCGCCGGCTTTGGTGGCGTGATGGTGGCCCCAGGCGAATATTCCGCCACCTTTACCCTCGGCGAGCATACGCGACAAGTACCCTTGCAAGTGCAGCCCGATCCCCGTGTTTCAGCCAGCGAGGATGCCGTGCGCAACTGGCGGACAGGGCTTCGTGAACTGGCCGGTCTGTACAACGAGATCGCGCGTGCGATCGAGAGCGTTCGGACATCGCGTGGCGCGGTGACGAGTTTGCTTGAGCGCTTCCCGGAGGAGATGGAGCTTGGTGAGATCGGTGCAAAAACGGTGGCGGCCTTGTCTGCCTGGGAGTCCGTGGTGACCCAGCTGAAGTTGGAAACCTATGAGGATGAGGACAGCTGGCCGAGTCTCATTGATGTTCAGGTCAGGATGCTTCTGCGCAGTGTCGAATCTTCAGGGGCACCCATTTCGGCGGGCGCGCTTGAACGAAAATCGGACCTGGAAAAGCAATGGGATATGCATCGAAGGGAGTTGCAGGCGATCACATCGGGAGATTTGTCTGCGGTCAATCGCTGGGCCGCGAGTCGTAAAGTGGAATTCGTACCTTCGCCGACAGCTCAATGACGCTGAGCCCGGCTCTCGGATTGAGCCGGGTTGAAGTCTTCACAGCGCGTTCTATACTCACTTGGAAGCGGCCAAGACAAGACCGCAGACCGGGGTAAGTTGTTGTGTCAGTCCTCTCCCGGCGGATGTCCTCGCGAGATCCGCCTCGATTGTGTTGTGACTCCAGGACAACCTGCCATTTCCAAGTTGAGAAAAGGAGAGCCTTATGCTCAAGCACTATTCGAATACCTTGCTAATTACCTTGTTCTTCGGTACACAAGCCATTGCCGACCATCATGAAAGCACACAATCCCCGCAGCTTTCTCCGAATGAGTCCCTGGCCAAGGCATGGGTTGAATCCAGCCAAAGCCTGGAATCTGCGCGGGAAATGATCGCGGAAAACATGGCAGATGATGGCGTCTGGGCGGCAAAACGTTCCGTGGGTTTCGGTTTCGACTACGACACCGACAATGAAGAAGAGATGGTCGTCAGGAGTGTCAGGCCTAACAGCCCTGCGGAAAAAGTGCTCCAGGCGGGTGATATTTTTGTCAGCGTTAACGGTGTCGCAGCCACTCAGGAAAACCGCGATCGACTCAGTTTTCGGGGCAAGCCAGGGCAGGCTGTGAAGGCCAGGATTTCCCGAGCTGGCGAGGAGATGGATATCGAAGTTTCCCGCGGCGTGATTAGCCCGACCTATGCAAAGCAGGAGTTGCTGAAGAACATGGCGACAGCTGATGCAGAAAATTGGGGCCCCACCGAAATGCGGATCTCAGAAATTCTCTCCTCGGGCAACGTGGTATACGTCCTGAATTGGGGCAAGGACGTCGAGCAGGATACGGGATTAGAGTTTGAATCCTGGGCAGTCACCCGTTTCGAGTTTAACGAAGCGGGACAAGTGATCTGGGCCGGAGAATTATCAGAGGACCGCTTTGTTCTCGAGCAACTCGGATACAGCATCAGCCGTTGATGCGCGATGCCTTAACGCAATTTTGTGAGCCTTGACGATTAGGATAACGGTCTTCCAAGAGGCCGGGAGGGAGAAAAATAATGAAGCTAAGATTGATTGCAATTACCGCCATCCTGATGCAATGCAGTGCCTATGCTGAACATCACGAGGCAGATGAGCCCGCCATTGCTGGAATGGTTTTTTCTGAAACCTTCGATCTCGCTGGTGAGGTGGACTTGTACGTGGAGCGTTACAAATCCTGTGGTGACACGGTCAACCCGAAGCACTATCACCCCATGGGAACGTTGGTGTACGTCCTCGACGGTAAAGCGGTCTCGGATGCCAGCGGTGAATGGCAGGAGTATGGTGCGGACAGCTACTGGTTTGAGCCCTCTGAATGGGTTCACGGCGGAGCAGATAATTCTGGCCCCTCGCTCGGTGATGAACAGTGCCGCGAAACGCTGGTGATACGCGCCGCCCGCAAGGGCGAGGCCGCGACCGTGTTCGTCGAGTAATCGCTCAAATGTCAGTCGGCGGCGGTTGTACAGACCGCCGCCAGGCTGCCAGGGCAGCGATCACGATGCCGAATCCGCCATAAATGGCGGCATCGACATCACGCCCGTCAATCCAGGCGGCGGCCGCAATGCCGAGGTAAGTCATAGCGAGCACCGCCGTGATGGCCAGCCCGCCAGGTTTCCCCCGGGCCAGGCGAATGATTGCCAGCAGGGCAAAGGCGAAGAAACTCAGCAATCCAACGCCCGCCAGTCGAACCAGGTGCAGGGCTTCGGCCTGAACAGGGGCATCCGCCTGAATTCCGAACTCCACCCGTGCCTCCCAGGGAGCGCTCACAAAATAACCGCCATAGGACAGGGCATTGAGCGCCAGCAGGGCCAGTGCGGTAATGAGAAGCCACTTCGACCAACGCGTCATCAGTAAATCCTTCGCAGCATTAGCTGGCCTTTTGCGTGGCGTTGTCACTGAGAAACGCAGTGATCTTCTCGCGAGCGGCCAGACCATCGGCATAGCCCAGGTCGATCAGTTCGCGGCAGAAAGGCGATTCAAACAGCAGGTAACTGGCAAGTCGCCAGTCCCGGCCCCATCCGCCCAGCGTGCGCAACAGCATCCTCACGGCACGCGGAATGTCCCGTACATGTCGCTCGGTGATGGTTCGCAGATCCTGGCTTGGACGGATGACCAGCGTTTTGATGATTCGCAGTGTGGTTTCGTCAGTACGCTCCGGATCCAGCAGACCCAGCGTCTGGTTGATGCGTCTCATGCGCTGTAGATCCGCGTTCAAGCGATCCATGAATATCGTGTCCAGCAGGTATCCACCAATTTCTCCGAGGCTGGGATAGCGCACAGCCTGGCTGGATGGGGGATCGGGTCGTTCATCCCGCGTGGTGATCACAACGACACGATCCGCGCCCAGGTGGATAGCCGGGCTGAGCGGAGCCACCATGCGCATGCCGCCATCGCCGTGGAATTCATTGCCCAGGCGTTCCGCTGGAAACAGAAGCGGCAAGGCCGCCGAAGCCATCAAGTGCGGCACGGTCAGGCGCGCGGGAATACCATGGCGCCGCGTGCGCTGCCATTCCTCAATGGACTCATGCGCCTGGAAAAACGTCGTGGCAGATGCCGTCGAATATCCGGAGCTGGTCACCGCAACGCCTCGCAGAGCGCCCTCAGAAATCGCCCGGTCGATGCCATTGAGCCGCAGTTCGCGCCGAAGAAACTCGCGGAGTGGCTGGTTGTCGAGTAACGCCCGTGGTGCGATGCCAAGAAATCCGCCACTCAGCAGTGTAAGCAGCAGGCGCAGGCCGGATCCGAGCACACTGCGTGCATCGGTTCGGTAGATGCGATCGCAATGCATACTGCTCCAGAAATGTTCGAGCCGCTCAACGCCGACATCGAATTGATCGGCGTGGCTGGCCAGCACCGCGGCATTGATCGCTCCGGCTGATGTGCCGCAAATCACCGGGAAAGGATTTTGCCCGGGAGCGGCGACCTCGCCGATCGCCTTGAGAACGCCAACCTGGTATGCGCCGCGCGCACCACCCCCGGGCAGAACAATTCCGGTCACCTCCGCATTCTTTGAAGGGTTTGGGCTGGGATCACTCATTCCAATATTTTTCTATGACCTCGGTTCGCTTGCTGGATGCCTTTCGGGCGGGCCCTGATTAGCTACAGGATACCGCAACCGGCCCTCGCAGGTCCGTGTCCTCCCGGCGCCTGGCGGGAGTCACCAGGGCCAAAGGGCGGCGGAATGGGTAGCTTATCCGAGCAGCAGATAAGCCAGTGCGGCGGCTGTGGCAGCACACAGTGCAAACGGCAGTTGCGTGATGGCGTGCTGGTATGGGGTTGTGCCGCAAGCCTGTGCAGTCAGCACCGTGGCGTCGGTATAAAAGCAGGCGTGGCTGCCAAAGGTCGAGGCGGACAATGTCGCACCGATCATGAGCGTCATGTCCGCTCCGAGACTTTCTGTCAGGCTCACCACAATGGGCAGCACGATCACGAACACACCCCAGTTTGATCCGGTCGCGAAAGAGAGCAGTCCCATCGACAGAAAAACCACCACCGGCAGCATGCCGGCACTCACGTGAGGGCCGATGGCGGAAATGACAAACTCGGTCAGGCCCAGTCGTTGATTGACCGCATTGAGCAGGAACGCACACACAAGCACTGCCAGCGGCGGGATCATCGACTTGAAGCCATCCAGCATGGCTTCGGTCGTTTCTTCCACGTTCAGTCGCCGGCTCAGAACCACCCAGGGAAGATACACGGCCAGGGTCAGAAAGATGCCTGCCAGGAAGTCGTAATCAAACCACCAGGTCGCGGCAGCAAGTAGCACCAGGGGAACGGTGAAATGTCGTGCCTGGCCGCGGGCGTTGTCGGTGGGCGCGATGGCCAGGTTGGATGCCTCGATTCGCTCCGCACCCGGGGGTATGGTCAGGCCATTGCCGGCGCGTTGTTCCGCGGAGCGCATGGGCCCGAACACGGGGATGACGCCGCTGATGACCAGTGGCACCAGGGCGACGGCGAACCAGGCATAAAACATATAGGGGATTGCCTGGATGTAAGTCTTGACGCCTTCTCCCGGCATGGCCACGCCGTTATCGACCAGAAGCGCCCCGAAAAAAACCGCCCAGGTCGAAATGGGGATGATCACGCTTACCGGTGCTGCGGTTGAGTCGACGACGTATGCCAGCATCTCCCGTGAGACCCGGAAACGATCGGTCACTTGACGCATGGCCGTGCCGACCGTGATGGAATTCAGATAGTCATCAACGAACAACGCGAGGCCAAGAACCCAGGTGACCATCAAGCTGGCCTTGCGGGATGCAGCGCGCTCAACGACAGTCTGCGTAAAAGCCTGCACGGCGCCGGTGCGAAGAAACAGTGCGATCAGGCTACCCATCAAGCCGCAGACGAGAATGATCCAGGCAACGGTTTCGTTGACCATGACTTCGAGCGCCAGTTCGCTCATCAGCGTGAGTGGGGCGTCCGGGGCGATGATCAACAGGCCGAGGATACTGCCCGCCAACAGGGATTCGATCGTACGACGCGACCACAATGCCAGGCCAACCACCAGGGTGGTCGGCAACAGGCTGAGTGCGCCGTAGTCACTCATGATTGCGGGACCCGTTTCAAGGCATCACTAAGTGTTCTGCTGCGCTGCGCGCAGATCAGCATCGGCTTTCTTGGAGACCTGGATGTTCTCCAACCCTTTTCGATAGGCGGACACCACTTTATCGATACCGCTCTCGGTCAGCAGGCCTTCATTGCCTGCGGCGGCGTAGGTGGCGTAAATGGCCGAGGCACGCATCAAGGCTGCTGAAATCAGCAGCGGATCGAGATCTTCATCCTTCATTACATTGGCGAGGTCGATAATCCGCGTTGTGCACCGCTGTAATCGTTCGATATCGCTCACAAGCATCCTCCCTGTGAAGTTGATTCATTGCGGCATTGTGCCTTACTCAGTCAGGACAGGCGAGACCGTCGAGTTCGGTCAGCTTGACGAGCGTGAGTTGACCTTGCCCGAAACCCGGCTCGCTGCTTTCGTAGCGGGCGGTGCCGCCATCACAGTCCAGGTCCAGCTCAAGGCTGCCCCAGGGCAGTTCGGCCACGTCATCCGGGTCGAAGGCGTCGCCAAACCGCCCACCCCGGGTGGTGAGCAGGTCATCAAACCTGAAAACGCCGTTGGTGTGTTCCCCCAGGGCAAAAAACCATCGACGTGTCCCGTCCGGCCCGAAGCTGAACCAATATGCAAGGGGCCGCCCGTCCGGCAGAACCTCGACCACGTATCCTTCGCCATCGTGGGTTGGATCAAACCAGGCGCCGCTGAGTATGGCGGTTTCCTGGATGGGCCGACCCAGCTGTAAACCGCAGTCCAGCCCCATCACTTGAGTCAGCCGGCTGAGAAATTGACGGCCGGACCGGTTGCCGATGGTCCAGTTCATGATGCCATTGTCGCAGTCGGTCCAGGTGAATGTCGCCGAACCCAGGGCTTGTTCCTCGATGAGTTCGGGGTCAAAGGCCTCGCCGAACACGCCGCCAGAAACCCGAAGCACTTCGGGGAAAACAGCACGGTTTCCGCGCAGCTCGCCCACCCCGAGATACCAGTCCTGTTCGCCATCTGCGTCGTAGGTAAACCAGTACATCACCACGACGTTGTCCCGCAGGATTTCAATAATGAATCCTTCGCCATCGCGTGCCGGTTCGAACCAGGCACCAGTAATGCCCGGCTCAAGGACAAATGGGGGCTCCTTGTGTTGCGTGGTGATGTCCAGCTCGATAGACCGGTCAGGCCCTCCTTCATCCCCTGCAATACCCGCCGACGACTCGTAGCCTGACCAGGCCCCTCCTGTCCAAACGACAGCGCTCGAGGGGTCTGCGTCCAGCGCCAAGCCCACCATGTCTCCGGTCTCCACTTCGATCAGGACGGTGTCGTGGATCGCCAACAGTTCGAGGTTTTCTGGTTCTTCTTCAATCACGAAGTCCATGAAATAAGCGTCGTCCCGGTAGTTGAGATAACCCCCCGGCGCCTCAAAGCCCGAATCCAGCCAGCCCGACCCGGTGACTTTGATCAGCAGCGTGTCATCGCCGGCGCGCAGGGACGTGTTGATCTGCAGCGTGGAGAGTGACTGACCAGGAAATGGCAACACTTCACCGTCCCGCCGCCAGCGCATGGGCTTGTCAAAAGCCATCCACAGCCGGTACGGCTTGCCAAGTTCCAATGGCGCAATTGGATTGCGCTCAAGGGTCCGGCTTTCCTCTCCATTCATCACCCAGTCAGCTTCGAAGAGTACGGAATTGCTGGCTGCGTCCAGGAGTCGCAGGGACCGCAATGTGGGTGGTCCGGCCTGGCGGTAGTAGGTGGCCGAAAATGATTGCGCTATTTCCTCGCGAACCCGTCGGATTTCGGATTCGGGCAGGATGAATCCGTCGTGACAGTTGTTCGCTTCGCCGCCATAGTCCGCGCCGCATCCCGGGAGCGGGGAGTGATATTCCTCACCGTTGCTGGGCTCAATTTCAAGCGTCCAGGACGGGACCTCGTAGCGGTGCGTGAAGTATTCATCTGTCGTGCCAATGCCCGACTGGGTGGGCAGATTGGATGCCGGGGACCATGGGTATCGCTTCTGCGCGGGGAAGGCCTCGTGGTGATCTGAAAAAACGCGCAGGACCTCCTCGGTTTGCGCGGCCAGGCGCAGATTTTCATTCCTGGCCCAGAAATGAACCTGGGAGAAGGAGTGCACATCCGTGTACATGCGCAGCTGGCTTGCCGGACCCAGTTGCGCAGCGGCATCCAGGGCCTGGATTTCCGGTTCTGAAGCCGGCGCCTCGCCGTGATAAATGAGCGAGTCGGGAAAATCGGAAGAACGATCAAGGCTGCTGGCCCAGAAGGGCTCGTTGTTGCGATTCAGGTCTACGCCGGCCAGGAGATCATCCTGTGTTTCGAGCAGGGCGTCCGCGCCCAGCATGTTTTTTCGTCGCATGCGGCCATCCCGGGGCCACTGATCCGGGTAGCGGTCGTCGACTCCGAGATAATTCAGAGTCGGGTAACGCTGACTCTGGAGCAGTCCATCGATGTTCAGGCTGGGAATCACGATCATGTTGACGTTGTCACGAAGATAATCCAGCAGGTGGTCATCGCTCGCGTCGCTCGCCATTAACTCCATGATGCCCGTGACCGTCTCAGGCGACTGCCACTCCCTGGCGTGGATGCCGCCATTGGTCAGGGTGGCCGGTTCGGCAAAGCCGAATCGTGTCTGCTGATCAGCGTCGCCAAGCCGATAAGCCCATATTGTGCGCCCTTCTCGGGTGGTGCCAATGGCCTCGGGATGCACCCAGGGTGTAGTCAGCGAGAGATCCTGGTGCCGCATGTGCAGGCCCGCGTAGCTGCGAAACCCATCGAATGGGAGCGGCGTGTCCACGGGCTGTGGCGGCGGATAGCCCAGCGCAATTTTCGCCGGATCGTTAGCCGGGTTCCTGTCCACCCATTCCGCCAGAATGGCCTGCTGCGCATAGCCGGCCGGCAGCCCACCAATCAGCATCGTCAGCTTGAAAAACAGCATGGATCGGGTGATAAAAAGGAATTTCACGGCTCTGCGATGCTTTGCGCATTGAGAAGTTGCAGCGATAGGCGCGCCCGGGCAGCGGCAAGGGGATCGGATGATTCCCGTGCGATGAGGCTCAGTTTGCCAATGCTTCTGGCCGAGGCCGTATTGGCCAGGGCCAGTGCTGCTGCGGAACCGAGGGCGCGGTCGTGGAGCAATCCGAGCAGACGATCTTCATTGCGGGTGTTTCCGGCCAGCAGCGGTGACAGTTTGGCCAGGGCCAGCGCCGCATTCTCGATCGAGGATCCGGCGATAGCGGCGTCCAGAAGCCGCTCGGCCTGTCGCGGCTCCAGGTAAGACACCGCCTCCCTGAGTGCCGAAGCAATGCGCGGCCCGGCACCATGGATGAGCAGGGCCTCGAGCAGTTCGGGACTGCGTGTCAGCGTGGCCGCTTTCGCGCACATCGCCGTGAGCGCGGCTTCCGAGGGCAGGCGGCCCAAGAGCGCTGTGGCGACCGCTTCGAGCTGATCCCGGCTGGAATTGTCCAGCGCATCAACCAGGCCGAGGCGGATCATGGGATGCGCCTGCGCGAGGTATTCATCCGGCAATTCTCCCGGTGCGACTGCCAGGAGTGTCGCTCCCGTGGCGAGACCCTCCTCGTGGCGCCAGCGCTGTTCCAGTCCGCTCAGTGCTGCCGGAATCGGGTAGCGCCTCGCCGTGCCCCGTGGATCATCCATGTGATCCATCTTTGCCACTGGCTGATGGCTTCTCAGGATCTTCAGGACGGCTTCAGACAGGCTTGCGGGCGGCCCGTCGCGCAGGCTCCGAATCAACCGAAAAGTGATTTCATCGCGTTGCGTGGGCGTGAGGCTGGCGTCGGACAAGGTTCGGCTGAGTCGTTCCGCCAGGACGGATTGGTCTCCCGCCGTGATCAGGGCGCGCAGTTCTTCCAGCCGCGTCGTCGTTTCGTTCGACTCTGCAGAGCCTGTCCCGGGCAGGCAAATGCACAATGCAATCACCCAGCAGCCCAATCGGCCCATGATCCAAGACCGGAGCCGATGCCTCCGGCTTGCCTGGTGTGAGTGGTTGCACCTGATCACCCTGGCCGCGCGGTTAGTCGCTGGCTCGGCTGGCCTCTAGGGCCTGGAGTCCGGATGCATTGAACACATGGGTGTAACCGAGTTCGGCCCGCGCTGTTTGTGCCTGGCCCGCCCGCCCGCCACTGCGGCAGTAAACCACCGTGGCGCGGTCCTTGTCCTCACCGATCAGCGCGGCCAAGCGGTCCACGTCGCTGTGCGGGATGTTCACCGCGCCTTCGATGTGGCCTGCGGTAAATTCTTCCGCGGAGCGTACGTCAATCAATAACGCGCCTTCCTCGATCATGGCCCAACCCTGTGAAGCGGCCTCCAGGTCGCCCAGGACCTCCGGTCCGGCAATGGTTTGCGGGCTGTAAATCAGCAGGCTGACGACGACGGTCATCAGCGAAATCGGGATTATGGATCGATGCATTGGGTACTCCAGGTTGGGCATTGAGAACGGTTGTTTATTCTAACTCAGACCCTTCCGGGCCCGAAGAGTGCCGCAACCACTCAAGGAAATCTGGATACACCCGAGTAGCCCCATAATCCTTCAGTTTTCGATATTTGTCTGCCGTGGCAATCCCCACAAATTTCCAACCCAGCGCCTGGCTGGCCTCGAAGTCCCAGGGTCCGTCCCCAACGTAAGTCACTTGGTGGGGCAATATGGGCAGGCGGGCAGGCTCCAGTTTCGATGCCACGCGCTGTAATGCGCACTGCATGATGCCAACGCGCGTTATGGCATCATCAGAGTGTGCCAGGGGCAAGCGGAATCGCTCCAGGTCGGCCGCCTCGAGCTTGAATCGGGCGCTGTGCTCCCAACCGCCGGTTGCGATGGCGACCCCCGTGGCACGGCCGTCGCAGGCCTGTTGCAACCAACCGAGGAGTCCCCGGCGCGGCGTGAATGCCATGGGCTCGGCTTCGTGGACTGTTTTGAGCAGCTCCAAGAAGCGACGTCGTATCGCCCGGGTCTCCCTGACCTTTGGTGAACGGCCAAGGTTTTCGCGGCACCACTGTTCGAGGATGCCGGTGTCGGTGACATCCCTGTAATTTGTCAGGTCCGGATCACCGGCAGACCGCTGGAAAACGCCCTCAACAGCCTGCCAGTAGCATTGATTGTCAATTTCGTCGCTGGGCATCAGCGTGCCGTCGATGTCCAGGATGTAGATTGTGGTCATGATTCCCCGGCCTGGGCCTTCGGCGCCTGTGATATCTTGGGACAATATCATCATTTCTGTCAGCCAAGGCCATGAATGAAATTCAGCCTGAAAGGGTCACCGAATATCCGGAAGGCGTTGTCTGTATCGACACCGGTTTCGTCCGCCCTGCGATGGCTGCCAGCTATCTGGTCGAGGCCGGAGACGAGGCGGCGTTCATTGAAACGGGCACGAACCGAAATGTGACGGCGCTTTTAGAAGTGCTCGAGCGGCGAGGTTGGCGCCGGGAGCAGTTGCGTTACGTCATCGTCACCCATGCCCACCTGGATCATGCCGGGGGCGCGGGATCGCTGATGCAGCAATTGCCGCGCGCCACGCTGCTGGCCCACCCCAGGGCTGCACCGCACCTGGTGAATCCGGCCCGCCTTGAAGCTGGCGTGCGGGCCGTTTACGGTGACTCGTTTTACGACGCCATGTACGGGACGCTCGTGCCGGTAGACAGCGCTCGCGTCAGGATCATGGAAGAGGGCGACACGATGACACTCGGTGACCGCACTTTGCATTTCGTCGACACCCCGGGGCACGCAAGGCACCATTTCTGCGTCTTCGATGACCGTTCGCGGGGTTGGTTTTCAGGCGACACCTTTGGGGTTTCCTACCGCGAGTTGGACACCCACGCGGGTGCGTTTATCTTTCCCAGCACCACGCCCACCGAGCTGGATCCGCCGGCTTTGCGCCACTCCATCGGACGCCTGATGGAATGGTCTCCGCAGTGCATGTTCCTGGTTCACTTTGGGCGAGTACAGTCTCTGGAGCGCCTGCGGAAAGACCTGCTGAATCGTCTGGAGCGAATGGTTGATGTTGCCGAGCGGCATGCGAACTCGGTGCGCCGGGCCGAGGCCATACGATCAGAGCTGCTGGATCAATTAATGGTGGAGGCCAGGGCGCACGGGGTGAATATGGATGATGCCCGGTTGATTGAGTTGCTCGACAATGACGTGACACTCAACGCGCACGGCCTGGTGGCTTGGCTGAATCGCGTGGCTAAAGCCTGAGCCACGCTCGAGGGAGTTGCATGAAACCTAGCGGGATTCAAGGTGTTTTAATGCCCCGCGATAGGTACGCGAAACCTTGACCCTGTGTCCGGATTCCAGCTCCAGGAATGACTCCCCGTTGATGTGCGGCTGCGTTGCTGTGACCCGTCGCAGGTTAACGATGGTGCCGCGATGCACCCGCTGCATAAATTCTGCATCCAGCAGTTCTTCGAGGGATTTCATGGTGGCCCGAACGATATGGGTTTGCCCGTCGGAGTGGATGCACATATAGTCGCCTGCGGCTTCCACGAGGTCGATGGCGTTCTGGTCCACCCAGTGCGTGGTTTTTCCATCACGAATGGCAATCCGAGTGGGTTTTTCCTCGTCAATGACAAAAAATACAGGGTCGTTGTTCGTCACTCTGTGCCATCCGGGTTCATGAATTCCTGCGGGCCTTCGGACACGCGTTGCTGGAATGCAGAAGTCAAATATCAACGAATTCCATGCCGTTGCCTCCCCTGGCCGGAGCCCACAGGGCGGCCTGATGTTCGGCGCGGAATCGACATCAGTCGATAGCCTAAGCTTAGCATTTCCTGGGGGGGCTGCAACGGGGTTTGAACGGGTTGACCGCGCGCTGGGATCCGCATCGAATAGGATTCGTTCACGAATCGTCGGCGCCCCGGTAGGCAATCGCTTCTGCAAGATGATTCTGGTCAATAAAGTCGACACCATCGAGGTCGGCTATGGTGCGGGCCACTTTCAGGATGCGATGGCAGGCGCGAATTGAAAAACCGAATTTGCGTTCGGCGGCGCGCAATAGTCTATGCTCCGGCTTGCCGAGCGAACACAGTTTCATCATTCCCCGGGCATCGAGGTGGGCGTTTTTGATGCCTTGTCGTTCAATCTGGCGTTCGGTTGCCGCCACAACGCGTTCACGCACGACCGCAGAGGTCTCGGTCGGCTTATGCGGTTGACCCCACGCAGAGTAGTCTGGGCGAGGCACCGTCACCTGTAAATCGATGCGATCCAGCAAGGGCCCTGAAATTCGCCCGCGGTAGCGGGCTACCTGCTCGGCCGTGCAGCGGCATTGCCCCCGGGGATCGCCGGCGTAACCGCAAGGGCATGGGTTCATGGCGCCGATCAATTGAAACTTTGCCGGGAACTCCACTTGTGCCGCGGCACGTGAAATCAGGACCTTTCCTGACTCCATGGGCTCACGGAGCGCCTCGAGCGCTGGCCGCTGAAACTCGGGCAGTTCGTCCAGGAACAGGATGCCGTGGTGTGCAAGAGAGATTTCGCCCGGCCTGGGTTGAGCGCCGCCGCCCACGAGTGCGGTTGCGCTGCAGCTGTGATGTGGCGATCGGAACGGCCGCTGTGCCCAGGCCTTGATGCAGAATCCCCGGCCGCTTACCGAGGCGATGGCAGCGCTTGAGCAGGCTTCTTCCTGGTTCATGGGCGGCAGAATTCCCGGCAAACGCGAGGCCAGCAGCGTTTTTCCCGTTCCGGGCGGCCCGGTCATCAACAGGTGATGGCCGCCCGCTGCAGTGATTTCGAGCGCACGGCGTGCGCGGGTCTGTCCCTGGACTTCAGAAAGGTCAGGCAGCGGGATGCGTGTGTTGGGTGGTGGTGACCCTACCGTGCGCAAGGATTGATTTCCCCGCAGCCAGTCGGTGACCTCCAGCAGGCTGCCCGCACTGCGGGCATCCACCTCTGCGAGTAGTGAGACCTCAAGCCGATTGGCATTCGGAATGACCAGGGTTCGTCGTGCCGTGAGACATTGCACAGCAGCGGGCAGGCTGCCCCGGACGCAACGCAGGCCGCCACTGAGTGAGAGTTCCCCAAGAAATTCCTTGTCCGCCAGTTCAGCGGTCGGAATTTGACCCGAAGCGCCCAGTATGCCGAGTGCGATGGGGAGGTCGAAGCCACCGCCATCTTTCGGTAACTCAGCCGGGGCCAGCGAGATGGTCACTCGGGAAACCGGGTAGTCGAAACCGCTGTTTTGCAGCGCCGCCCTGACACGCTCGCGCGCTTCTCGAACAGCAGTTTCAGGCATGCCCACGATGGAGACACACGGGAGACCACCCGAGAGGTGGACCTCAACGGTGATCAGCGGTGCTTCGACGCCGACACAGGCGCGGCTGAAAACCTGGGCGAGCGCCACCTCGTATTTCCTCCCTCAATGGTCTCGAAATATAGAGTGACGGGTTATGTCATGTCAGTCGTTGGGTGATTTCTGAAATATGCGTATGGATTCGCCTCACGATGTGCTGTTGCGCTTTCGGCCCATTTTCTAACCCACCCGGTCGTGGTGGCACCCACCGATCAGCATCCGACCACCATAGATGAGCCGGTCCGTGCTAACACAGCGAGAATCCGCTCAGTTCACGGTCACAACTTGAGCTGGCAAACCGAACCCAAGCTGAGACAATCGAAATGCATCAGCCGAGCTGCGTGATCGATAGTGATCTCGTGGCCCAAATCAGGATCGTTCCAGGTTTTAGTGGGAAGCCTGTCGGACGAATCGGCCCATGCCGCCAGTGACATGTGCCGATGGAGCCTGACGATGCCAATCATCGAATTGAGGTCGTGAACGCGCGCGATGTAGTCGTAGCAATCCCGGCACCAGTGTTGAGACACCAACAATCGGCCACCCGGGTTGTACAGGCTGCCAAGAGAGAGAGCATCCAACGCCTCAAGCGCGGGCGGGCGTGATGGCAACTGGCCATGCCTGATGAGACGAGCGAATTCCCCGGCCGGCAGCGGGGCCAGCCGGATCAAAGGCTCGGTGAAGACCGCGTAAAACAGGTTTTTTGTTGCCGTGGGCTGCTCAAGCCAACGCAATACCCCCTTCGGGAACCCACGAGATGCATCGTCGATCCAGTGGTTCATCAGCCGGGTCTCAGAGAGAAATGCGGAGCTGATGTCGCTTTGCTCCCGTGTCAGGGGGGCAAGCGATCTTTCGACTTGCGCAGACTCTAGCGGGTTCAAATCGCCTTTGTGACCGATGAATTCGTGAAGGAGTTTGACGTTGTGCCAAACGGCGGCGAGCGCAACCATTTTTTCAATCATCGTCTCGCCGTTGGCCAGCATGCGTCGCCAAAATTCAATATCTGCCCCCGCATGTGCCAGGAAATCTTCGGGACGGTCCCGGTAGACCATGATACTGACGAGCTGACTCAGTCGCAGGAGCGTATCAAAGGGCCACCGAGTGGAACTTTGGACCGGGGAACGCGGCAAAAAAGCGAGCTCACTCTCATAAACCGGCGATCCCGTAATAACCCGGTAACGGTCCATCATCAGCCCAAGCGCCTGAGTGTGCGGGTCGACTCCAGCCAATTGCTCAAGCAGTTCCGGCACACAATCGGCTGCGCGCCGCGCCGCGCAGCCTGTGAAACTCTGGGACCAGTCTGACGGATGGATCGGAGCACCCATGAGCTCAAGGAAATCATCGTTAGAGAGCCCATTCAGCCCCTTTTTTCGATTGGACTCCAGGCGTGAGGACAGAGCAGCGCCCACATGGAATATGTTCTTGTCAAAACCAGACCTGAGGGCAAGCAGGGAAATGAATGCATTCTCTGGAGGCGGCCTGACAGTTTTCGTGCGCTCCAGCTTTTGCAGTTCCTGGCGGAGTGGTTGGTCGAACACAGGCATCTGCGCTGCCGCAAACAGCAGCAGGAGAGTCATAAGGACCAGGGAAGCTCGCAGGAAGGTCCTGGACCACACCACTGTCATTTTACATCTCGTGGAAAGGCGCGTTCGCAGCCCAGGCACGGCAGGGCTGATTTCCCGTCGATGCCCGGTTCAAAAATAGAATCACCTGGCTGGTCCGTTCATCAGGGCGTTATGCTGGCCTCGGCACAACCGCTTGACGGCCCGGCCTCGCAGACGGTGTAGACATAGGTCGCACCCCCGGTTTTACGCGGCAGAGGATCATCGTAGCTGCCCTCGCCATTCTCTACGGTTGCCAGAGTGGCGCCATCCTTGCTGATCAGGATGTCGGGGTCTTCAAACCCGAGCCAACTAACGCGAACAAAGTTGTTTCCTTTTTGCTTGACCACCGCCAGGGTGACCTCGCGGCTGCTTGGCGGCACACTGCCCACCGTGATACTGACCGTTGCAGAGGCGCTGTCGCCGTTGTTGTCAGTAAGCGTGTAGGCAAACTGATCAACACCGGTAAATCCACCGCTGGGCGTGTAATTGAATGCGCCTGAGGCCACATCCATGACGACATCGAAACCCGCCGTGCTCATGGCATCGAAGGCGCTGACGATGGCGGGTTCATCTCCGGGTTCGTCATTGTCCATGACGTTGGCGTCCAGTGTCGTATCTACAGCGGTGCTGTAGCTGTCATCGACTGCGATGGGCTGAAGGTTCGGGTCCGTTTTCCAAATCGTGACCAGATTTGGCACCGTGTTGGCGCCGCTGTCGTAGTCATGGTCCACTCTGCTGAGGCTGGTGACGCTGAAATTGACACGGTCCACCTTCGCCGCCAGGTTTATTTTCTGCATTGCACAGACCCCCTGAGCATCGGTGGTGCACGAGTCGTTACCGGTCGCGCCAGCGGACCAGCGTCCCTCAACACTCACGCCCTCCAGCGGACTACCGTCCTGCGCGTGAACCTCGACGGTGGCCGTTGCATGCCATTTGCCGCCTCGTGCCGCTTTTTCCGACTGGCCGTCGAGGCCGGCAAGGTGCATCTTGCTGTTCAGCGCAGGTGCAGTCGTAAAGCGCCAGATCGGTCCCAGCGTGGTGCCGTGGTCATTCAGTGCATCCACTCGCCAGTAATACGTGACGCCGCCCTCGAGCGGTCCTGGATCGTAGGTGAGATGAGACTGGTTGCCTACGAACTCGCCCCCTCCCGGAGAGGGATTGGTGCCGAAGTACACGTCATGAGAGCTCGCATCTGCTGCGGCCGTCCAGGACAACACCACCGAGGGGTTCACGCCGGTCGCTTCATTTGCAGGGGCGGGCGCCGAGGCGGTGCCACGTGCGGACCCGCCGCCGCCGAAAACCTCCAGCTCTACGTCATCGATCTGCCAATAATCACCACTGGTAAAACCGCCGCTATCGAAACGGAACCGAATCATCGCGGTCGCCTGCCCTGCGAGTTGGCCGCTGAGATCAATGACCCACTGGGCAGGTAATGGATAAAAGCCGCTGAATGTCCAGGCATTGGTCCAGCTGTTACCACCGTCGTTGCTCGTGTCGACGTTGTATGACTCGAAGGTGTCGAAATAATGGTTGCTCAGAAAGCGCAAAACAACGGACGTGCGTGCGGACAGGTCAATGACCGGGGTCCTCAGGGAGGTGATGGTGTTATACATGTAGGCGTTGTCGACGATCGCGAAGCGACCGCTACCACCGGTCAGATTGTCAAGACGTGGATCGCCCGGGATCGGGTCATTAATGGTCCAGGCCTTGCCCTGGGGCGTCTCGATAGTCCATCCAGTCGGCAGTCCACCTGAGAAATCCTCGTCGATCAATATACCCGAGCTGACCGGTGGTGCAGCAGTCACGCTGATGATCATCGCGTAGCTCTGGTGAATACCATTGTGCAGGGAATCTTTATGACTAATTCTTACGTTGTAGGCGCCCGGGCCTGCGTCGAGAATCTCAACCTGCTCAACATTGTCCCGAAAATTATCGCCGGTGCTGGCAGGCGCCGATGGATTGGCCGGATCCAAAATCCATGGAAACCAGGTGGAACTGCCTTGAGTTACCCTCAGGTCAAGGTCATTGACCAGCATGAGGTCATTAGGGTCCAACGCAGGCGCCGGCGGCGTGCCTGGTGGGTCCATCCAGACCAGCGTCACCGTGATCTTTGAATCGGCGGCATCGACATTCACTTCAAACGTGTCCGTTGCGCCCGGGGCAAGGCTTCCCTCCAGCATCTGATGTTGGCCGTCTGGGTCCGTGATCACCCCCGCAGCCACTCGGCTATTGAGCAGGCCCCACCCATACTCGTAATCGGGTCCGTTGGCGGCACCCGTCTCGTCAGCGGTGTGAATGGCTAACGCTTTCAGCATGGCGGCACTCATGAACTGGCCAGAGCCATGGGTGGTCTCGTAGTGCTGCTGCCAGAGCAGCAAGCTTCCCGCGATACTTGGGGACGCCATGGAAGTTCCAGCCGCTGCTGCGTAATAGGGATACTCCGGCCAGGTTGACATCAGGAACAGGCCATTGCCTACCACATCCGGCTTGATGCGGCCGTCATCGGTTGGCCCCCAGGCACTAAAAGGCGTCATCTGCACGGCACTTGGGCCCGTGAGCGGCGAGTACCCTCCCGGTACATCATCCACCGCACCCACGGTCAGAATATTTTTGGCGACACTGTGGGTAGGCAGGCAATCGTAGCCGTCGGGGTAACAATCTGGATTGCGAGGCAGCGTGGAGGTGAAAAGGAAGTTGCCCTCCTGATCAATGACCGTATACTCCTCATCCGGCGCGGGGCCGACATCTGAGCGGTCGTTGCCCGCCGCCTTCACGATAAGGTAGTGCGGCGCATCATAGGCAATCTGGTCCCAGGCCTGACTGATTTCGTCGTAATAACCAAAGTTCCAGTCTTCGACATCGGATGGTGCCGACCCACCTATCCACCACCAGTTGTCGGGTTCTGGCTCCCCAAGGTATAGCCATCCAGCGGCAATTCCGTAGGAGTGGTTACTGATCAGGAGACCACCGGATGCTGCAGCAGCCATTTCCGCCATGTCACCGTTCCAGTCATAGGCATCGAGAAATGCCGCATAGGCCATCCCGCGCGCCTCTGGCTGTAAACCATCACCCGATGCAACCAACGTGCCCGCAACATGCGTCGCGTGGGCGCTGACGCTGGTGGCGCCGTCAGGTTGACTGACACGCCCACCAAAATCAGGATGTCCGGCATATACCGCACCGCCATCCCACTCTCCAATAACCATACCGCTGCCATCGATCTCGAGCCCAGTGGCGCCACCCGGCCACAGTTCGTCGGTCGACACGGTATCCGCCGCGCCGACATTGTTCGTAAGGTAAAAAATAGGGCGACCACGTGGGCCAAGCCGTTGCAGCTCTATTAAACGACCATCGCTGAGTTCCCAGCGCGTTGGCAGGCCCATACCCGGCGCTGCAGCCCGGGCCCTGGATTGCTCATCACGTTGCTCAGCGGCCAGGCTTCGTGCCAACGTTTCGAGATGTTGAACTGTTGCAGAGGGCACCGGGGCGTATTGCGCGCCGAGCCCCGAGGTCAATCCTGCGAGGATTACCAGGCAATAAAAAAGCGTTGTATGGCGAATACGCTGTGTCTTTATACCGTCCATGGCTGTCTCCCCGTCGATTTGTCACCAGCTTCCGTGCGCTTTGCTCCCTGCCTGCGCGACGCGTGGCCTTACCGTAGTCTACTACTTTTTTGCGATGGGGGCTGTGATGGACAGATCAAGCCGCGAGAGTAATTCTGAGAAATGAGCGTCAGACAGCCTCGAAGTGATGCACCCAACTGGCCGAAAGCGGAACACTACAGCGATCCGGGTGTTGAGCGACCAGCCGCGTCCAGAACTCCGCCAAGGCGCGGTTACGATAGCTGGCCCCACTCGCGTATATACTGTTCAGTCACGATCATCTGGACAGGATCTGATTATGAGAAGAATCATTACCGGACTATTGTTCTCAGCCACTCTGCTCGTGACGACCAATGCTGCTTCGCACGAAAACTTGAATTATATCGACGAATAATTTGGGTACTTCGATGTCTGTGGTGACCCAGTCGCCTGGACGGGCCTGATAAAAATCACTTCCAGAGTGAGGGGAAATAAACTCAACGCTAATCTCAACATTGTTGCGAGCGGCATAGGGGAATCCAACGAGATTTATTCGCTCACCATAAAAGACTCATTAAATGATTTACGGAATGAAGCCTACGTTACTTTCCACCAAACGCGTGTGCGGGTAAGAAATCATGACATGGGCGAACGCTACACAGGGACGGTTATGCTGAATTTAGTAGGCACCCCAAGCGGCGATTTCCTCGCCATAATGAATGAATACGAGATTGACGAGTGCTTATTCCACTGATTTCCGGAGTAGCCGTGAATGAAAAATTTGCGGGCATCCCAGCAACAGCTTCTCAATGCGATTGCAGCGCTCATTTGCGCCTCCGAGGCGGACTCGGAACTGGCCCTGCCCGACATCGGCCTCGCCACGGCAGCCCTCGCTACTCAGGGTCCGAGCCTGACCGGCGAGGCCCATTGCCCGCCTCTGGTCTGCGAACTGCTTGCCTCCGTCGAGCCACCAGGCGTCGACCACCTGAGCACTGTGCTGATGGCCCTTCGCGATGCGGCACCGACGCTGAGATGGTTCGATCCCTATCCTGGCCGGGCTGACCAGGCCGAACTTCGGGCCGGTTATTTCGTCACCGTCCTCGTCGGAGATCCGACTCGGGAAATGTCGCTCACAACGAGTACCCTGGCGAGCATCTTCATCACCGTCCAGGCACCTCATATCCTGTACCCACCGCATTCTCACCGGGCCCCTGAGCTCTACTGCGCTCTCGCCGGTACAGCGGCTTGGACAAAGGGAGATGAACCCTTTGCACTCAAGCAGCCCGGTTCATGGATGGTCCACGCTCCACGGATGACACATGCGATGCAGACCCACGACGAGCCACTCGTGGCGCTCGCCATCTGGACAGCCGATCTCGACTGCGACGCCACCCTCGACGAGTGAATTACAGCGGACTGGCAGCAATTTGACTGGCCTGGTGGCCACTCAAGTTCCCTTCTGGGGGTTGACGCTGGCAGTAGAGGCTGAGAGCGCTTGGAGTCGACTGAGATTTCTAAAAGCGACAAGTTGTTTGCGGTGTCGGAATGCAAGATGAACAAGTAGGCGTCGTCCTGACCCGTTGAACCGAGCCTCGACGCTTTGTTTGATACCGCCGTGTTTACAACATCCAGATAGCGAGAAAACCTCGCACAGGGGAGCTTCAATATGTTTGTCGTCCCTCTGCTGATGGCCGAGAGCGGGACCACTTCCAGGTTCTGCCAACGGCGCGGGGGCAGCGTTGTGAGTGCATCACAAGGTTTGTAGATCCGCATCTTGCCCATGGCACGGTACTTTGGCCCCCCGCATTATCTCAACACTCTGAGAGTCCATGAGTCATCCCTCAAGAGCGAGCGCCGTGCCCGCCCTGCCAGCAGATCGGGATTGAGTCAACGCGCCGCTTGAACCGCCGCGACACCGGCCATCAATCGAGAAACCGGCTTGTGAATTCCGTGCATTCCTGCACCACCCGTGCGGCCCCAAAATCCCGGGAACTGGTGATCCAGCATTCGTTGAACACCGAGCAGTAACAAGCCGCCATTTCGAGGCGCTCCAACTCCGCCTCGACCCGCAGGGCCGATGCACTGTCAGCAATGGAGAGGATTCTTATGCTTCTGTCCGGGGGAATCGTTCTGCCCGAAATGTTCGATTTGGTGTACGGAAAGGACACCTCGCCATGACCCAGCAGCGCCCCAATCGCATGAGCCCAGGTGTCCTGGGGACGACCATCGACGTTCACCTGGTACGCAGAAACCCGGGCTGGACCAATCCCGACATTGGTGACGTTCAAATCCAGGCGGAAGTTTGTGATCGACTTCGCCGCATCCTCTGAATAAAACGATTGACTCAGTTCCAACAGTGGCATCACCGCTGCTCTCTGCTCCTGGCGCATGAGGCTGGTCTCGTAAAGCGAGACACCCAGGGCGCAGATGCCGATGACAACCGCGGAAATGCCGATCAGCATCTCTGGGTTGATGATTCTGTGTTGTCTTGTTCCTGGTCGCATCACAGAAATTCTAATTGAAAAGCCGGGGTTCTGTTGACGTGGACCGTGCGGGGCCTGTGCCCGCCTGCTCATGGGACCCGAAGTTTCGACGCGTCACTCGAAAAAGACCGGATTGAGCTCTTTTCGAAGTGCCCAACACAGCGCTATCAAGAGGTTTCGACTCGTGGCCGAAGTTGGCCTGATACGGTTCGATGCGCCTTCTAGCCGCAAATACTCATTCGAACTCGGGTCAGGTTTTAAGGCTGGGTCGAAGGCGATCGGGGGCTTACTCTCGAATCATCCCCCGGTAGATGGCTATCGCGGAATCGATCTGCTTGGTCAACAGCGGACGCTGTTGGCGCCAGGCGTCGCCCACAATTTGGCCGATGTCGTGATATTCAAGTTCGGCGCTTGCCCTGGCTTCAGCATTCAGTTGCTCGAGATAGCCGATCATTGTTTTCGCAATGCCTGATTTATCGGTTATGCCATGTCCTTCGTGCGTGAAATTGACATATACGGCCCCCGTATGTGCCAACGCATATTGCTTGCCTCGGACAGCCAAGGCAATCCATACGCCCCGATCCACAGCGAGACGGGTAGACACCGAGAGTTTGCCATTGTCAGCTGCCTTGAATGACTCAGCGATGCGC